>CAVGLH010000074.1:0-11119 GCA_963630065.1 Bacteroides fragilis
TATGCGCCAAACGTGTCTTGGCTTGCCATGCGCACGGGTATGGACAAGCAGCACGACCTCATGGCTTCGCTCAACGGAAGCCTCGGCAACCATGCCCATGCCAATGGTATCTCCCTGGAACTTTATGGCAAGGGATATGTGCTCGCCCCGGATGCTGGTATTGGCAAGTACCTCTATAGCGGTCTCGACTATGCGGAATATTATTCTCAGATGCCAGCCCACAACACGGTGGTGGTGGATGGTGCGTCGAGCTATCCAGTGATGATGTCGCAGCATGCCTTCAAGGTCATCGCTTCTTGGCCAGAGGTTTCGGTAGAGCAGGTTTCTTCCAAGAAGCTCTCTGGACAGAAAGAAAAGTTGACTTATGCCACGGTGAGCTTCATCGAGCCTGAGACCCAGGCCGAGCAGCAGCGTACCACTGCCGTAGTAAAGACTTCCGACAAGGGCGGCTATTACATTGATGTGTTCCGTAGCCGTAAGAAAGAGGGTGGCGACAAGATCCATGACTATTTCTATCACAATCTCGGTCAGAAAATGCAGATTGTAGATGCCGCTACAGATAAGCCAGTCCAGATGCTGCCAACCGATGAACTGGCCTTTGCCGGCGGTCATCTCTATGCTTACTCCTATATATATAATCAAGGTAGGCGCAGAGATGCAGAGTGCCATCAAGGCTCAGTTTGTTACCAAGATAGAGGAGAAAGTGGTTGGGGCGATGGACAACCAGCATGAGATTACGATGACGATGTGGATGAAGGCTGACAAGAACCGTACCATCTTCCAGGCTCTCTCGCCAGCCAATCTCGAATATGAGCGCATGCCTGACCAGCCATACAAGGTCATCGACCAACCTGTGCTTACCTTCGTGGCTCGCCAGAAGGGCGAGGCATGGAATCATCCTTTCGTCTGCGTATATGAGCCAAGCTCAGATACCGAGCCTGGCGACATCGCCTCGGTCGATTACTTCACACCAAGCGAACAGGGGGCCGTGGGCATCATCGTGAAGCTGAAGGATGGAACGGAGCAGAAGTTCGTTTGTTCGGAGAATGGCAAGGTGAGCCTTTTTTCGTAACTCTTGCATAAATGGGGGGAATATTTGCATCTGCCTTTCGTATTAAGTATCTGAAAGCCGAGGAATGCGTATTATCCATAAAGGCAATAGTCATACTCTAAAGTGTTGCTTTTTGGTCGCTAGTAGCGATGGGGCTCAGTCCCTAGTAGCGATGGAGCTCGGTCGCTAGTAGCGATGAGGCTCGGTCGCTAGTAGCGATGAAAAGGCAACCCTAAAAGGGATAATCAGGAACTATTAATAATATAAGGAATATGATGTACGGAAATCGAGTAAAGAGCAGATGGCTCTTCTTGCTTTTACTGCTGAACGTAGCTTTGCTGATGAATGCCGAGGAGACAATGCAGTCGCCAAACGGAAAGTATAATCTTACTTTCGAGCAGAAAGGCGGAAAGTTGACCTACCACCTCGACTATGCTGGCAAGCGGGTAGTGGAGGAGGGCGAACTGGGTGTGAACATCGACAACCACTTGGTGGAGTCGGCGATGGGCATCCCGGTGGATACCAACAAAGTCTGGACGAAAGGCCTGGAAGTTATCAATGTGGATAGGAAGACCGAGGATAATACTTGGAATCCAATCTATGGCGAGTATGCCCGGATACGTGACCATTATAACGAGATGGTTATCCATCTGATGAAGGGAGGCAACCGTGACAACAGCAACAATGGCTATGACAAGCGCCAGCAGTATCTCTTTGATATTGTCGTTCGTGCTTACGACGAGGGCGTGGCTATCCGCTATCATTTCCCAGAGGCTACCAATGGCTTGTTTATGCACATCACCGATGACTTGACTTCCTTCAGCTTCGCTCCTGGTGCCGAGGCTTATCATTTTGCTTGGGCGCAGGCGCGAGCCACCAAAGTAAAGCTCTTGAAGAGCGAAAAGGTTTGGCAGGATGAGGCTGAGCGTCCGCTCACCTTGCATCTTGCCAATGGTCTTTATGTGGCAATCGGTGAGGCGGCCTTGTCTGATTTCGTGAGAGGTAAATTGAAGTTGAAGGCAGATAATTGGTTGCAGATGTCGATGTTCCAGTCAGCCGACATCATTACCGCCTACGACATGCCTTGGCGGTTCATTATGGTGGGAGAGAAAGCCGTCGAGTTGATTAACAACAAGCAGATGGTACTCAATCTCAATACGCCTAATCAGATAGCCGATGCCAAGGATTGGATTCGCCCAGGCAAGGCTTTCCGGGTATGTCGCTTGGATATGAAGACGGCCTTGGAGGCTGTGGATTTCTGTGTGGATAGAGGTTTGCAGTATATAGAACTCGATGCAGGGTGGTATGGCTCAGAGATGAAGATGTCTTCCTCTGCTTTGAAGGTGGCGGAGAACCGTGACTTCGATATGCCGAAACTTTGTCAATATGCCAAGAGCAAGGGCATCGGTGTATGGGTGTATGTCAACCAACGTGCCTTGTATCAGGAGCTTGACAAGATACTTCCGCTCTATGAGAAGTGGGGCATCAGCGGCATCAAGTTCGGCTTCGTACAGGTCGGCTCTCAAGAGTGGACCATCTGGCTTCACAATGCCGTCAAGAAATGTGCCGCCTATCATCTCATGGTGGATATTCACGATGAGTATCGCTCAACGGGATGGAGCCGCACTTATCCCAACCTCATGACCCAGGAGGGTATCGGAGGCAATGAGGAAATGCCGAATGCCGAGCACAACACCATCTTGCCATTCACGAGATTCCTTTGTGGGCCTGCCGATTATACCCCTTGCTACTTTAATGGAAGGGTGAAGAATACCAAGGCTCATCAGTTGGCGATGCCAGTGGTGTATTACAGTCCGATAACCTTCCTGTATTGGTACGATCTGCCGAATGAGATGAAGACGATAATCCTTTCAGCAGTCTTGGCTCTTACGTCTATGACTTTGCAAGCCAAGCCGTTGGCATCTTACCAACCATCGTTGAAGTGCCAGCCTTTCAAGATGAGCGAAGTGCATCTCCTGCCTTCCCGTTTCCAAGAGAACATGAAGCGAGACTCGGCTTGGATGATGTCTATTCCCGTGAGTCGACTTTTGCATAGCTTCCGCACTACTTCAGGTGCATTCTCCGGTAAAGAGGGCGGATATATGACCGTACAGAAACTCGGCGGTTGGGAATCGCTCGACTGCGACCTTCGTGGTCATATCACGGGGCATCTCCTTTCTGCATACGCCACGCTCTATGCCCAGACAGGCTCTGCGGCAGTAAAGGCAAAGGCGGACAGTATCGTGAATGGACTTGCCGAGGTGCAGCAGGCATACGGCAGAGGCGGTTACCTGAGTGCCTTTGCCGAAGGCTTGGTAGACCGCAACATCCAGGGCAAGAGCGTATGGGCACCATTTTATACGCTCCATAAGATAGTGCAGGGTATGATAGACCAATACGAGTTTTGTGGCAACGAGAAAGCCTTGGCGATAGCCAAGGGCATGGGCGACCAAGATGCAAGTCAAGGTGAATGGAAAGAACATAAAAGCAGCAAAGGGAGCAGATGGCTATGTCGCAATCTACCGCCTTTGGAAGGCTGGCGACAAGGTTTCTGTGAATTATGGAATGCAGTTAAGAGAAGAGGCAACCAAGGACGATGCCTCCAAGGTGGCTTTGCTGTTTGGACCTGTTGTGATGGCAGGCAAGCTCGATGCTGTGGAGCATCCTTTCAGCGACCCTACGAAGTATAACGACTACTATACCTTCGACTTCAAGATACCAGCAAACATATCAGAGCGAGCTAAATATCCAGGGCTCAGGAAAGTGAAGAATCTAATACCTTTTTATGATGCCCACCACTGCCGCTATGTGGTATATTGGCAGAAGTAACAGAAAAATAATCCTATAGGCATAAGTGTTCTTCTTGGTGGATTCGTATTAATAGTAAAAATAATAACGATGAAAATAAGAAGAATACTTTTTTGTATGGCAACCCTTGCCGTCTTACAGACAAGCATGGCACAAAAGGTTCAAAGCTCTGTGCAAGTTCCCCTGCTCGATGTCGATAGGCAGTTGCAGTACTGCCACAAGCAAGTAAACCGTGCCTTGGCAGAACTGAAGCAGAAAGATGGTAGCTACGACTTCACCCGGGAGCCCCGCAATATCCTCAAAGGTGACAAGCTGAAGGGGTGGAACTGTCGCAAGGCTACAGCCGAGGAATGGTGCGATGGCTTTTGGCCTGGCATCCTCTGGATGGACTATCAGAACTCTGGCGACAATGCCGTTAGAACGGCGGCCGAAGGCTATACGAACGCTCTTCGGGGTATCGCCTATCGCCCATGCTACGACCACGACATCGGTTTTTTGATGTTCTGCTCTTATGGCAAGGGATACGAGGTGAGCCATTCGCAAGAATACAAAAATGTTATCTTGGCTTCGGCAGATTCGCTAGCCACGCTGTTCAATCCTATTGTGGGTACAATCTTGAGTTGGCCTAGAGAGGTGAAGCCTCGCAACTGGCCTCACAATACAATCATGGACAATATGATGAACCTCGACATGATGTTTTGGGCTGCCAAGAATGGCGGCAATAAACTCTTGTACGATTTGGCTGTAATCCATGCCAAGACTACGATGAAGAATCACTTCCGCCCAGATGGCAGTTGCTATCATGTGGCTGTATACGATACCATCAATGGCGACCTCATCAAGGGAGTTACCCATCAGGGGTATGCCGACAACTCGATGTGGTCTCGTGGACAGAGCTGGGCTATCTATGGCTACACGATGGTTTACCGCTATACACATAATAAGGTGTTTCTTGATTTTGCCCGGAAAGTGACCGACATTTATCTTAGGCGATTGAAGGAAACAAGCGATGACCTCATTCCTCTCTGGGATATGGACGACCCGCGTGGCGTGAAAGGTGGGGCACCGAAGGATGCAAGTGCAGCCTGTGTGGTAGCCGATGCCTTGCTCGAACTCCAGCAGTATGTAGGAGGTACGAAAGGCGAGGAATACAAGCAGTTTGCCTTGCAGTCGCTCGCTCAGCTGAGCACGGATAAGTATCAGAGTGGCAAGAAGAACGTTGCCTTCCTCATGCACAGCACAGGACATCATCCTGCTGGCAGCGAGATAGATGCTAGCATCATCTATGCCGATTACTATTACTTGGAGGCTCTGATGAGAGCGAAGAAGCTCGGGCTTTAGATGGCTGTTTTGGCAAGAATTCCCTGAGCATCGGTTGGCGCTGTGCTGTAATGGCTTGTGCATTGGTCGTCGACCAACCTGTGCTTGCCTTCGTGGCTCGCCAAAAGGGCGAGGCATGGAATCATCCATTCAGATTAGCTCTATTCTCCGCATTTTTGCGGAGAATAGGGCGGATAATCTCCGCAAAACTTGCATAATTCGATAAAATGGACTATATTTGCAGCCAAAAGAAGCATGTACTCTACTTCACCCTTTCATACCCCTCATAGTAGTACGACAGTTCGATTCCCTTGAAGATGACCTCCCGGTCGTCCACTTGGTCGGTGAGGGCTGGTTGCAGCAGGAAGCGAAGCTCCAAGTCGTTGATGGGACTGCGCTCCATAGCTTGCAGGTATTCATCCTTGCCTACCTTTCGCCAATCCACCACCATACCCAAGTTCTTTTTGAGGATGAGGTCGAGCCAGATACGGGTGACCCTGCCGTTGCCCTCCATGAAAGGATGGGCGATATTCATCTCTACATACTTGGCGATGATTTCTTCGAAGGTCGTCTCGGGCATCTTCTCTATGACAGGGAGGATGGCATCGAGGTACATGCTGTTGGCAAAACGGAAACCGCCCTTCGCTATATTGAGCGTGCGAATCTTGCCTGCGAAATCGTAGAGACCATCGAAGAGATAACGGTGTATCTCGCACAACCCCTTGGCTGTGCCTATCTCTATCTTCTTGATGTCGCCCGACTCGAAAAGGCGTTCTGCCTTCTGGAGGCTCAGTTCGTCGATGTTTTGCTTGTTTATTGCCATGTTGTAAGTTTCTGCTGCTACTATGTGCAAAGTTACAAACTTTTGTCTAAACTCTCGCACAAATGGAGGAAATATTTGCATTTATCATTCGTTTTAAGTAATGTTTTATTAAAAGATTCTTAACGATGAGCCTACTTTTCGCCTAAAAGCACTATCTTTGCAACTGATAATATCTTATTATTATCTATCTGTTTATGCAAGAAACGAATAATATATTAGCAATATTGGACAACTATCTCCATGACAATCCCGATGAGATTGCCATGGAGATGGCCAACGACTTCAGAAGACGAAGGATAGAGAAGAATCTGACACGTGAGCAAGTGGCGGATAAGTCGGGTGTGGCAGTAAGCAATATCACTCGTTTTGAGCAGAAGGGTTTGATTTCGCTCAAAAACCTGATAGGCATAGCTATGGCTTTGGAATATACTTCTGAAATCAAGAACATCTTCTCACAGCCTAAGTACTCCACCATGGAAGAGCTGCAACAGATAAAGCGAAATGCCAACAAGAAAAAAGCGTTTAGACCATGAAACGAATAGAATCTTTAGTAGTGAAATACCATCATGAGGTGGTGGGTACCCTGTCTTTGAACATTGATGGCAAATGTTGTACTTTTGAGTATGACAAGCAGTGGCTTGCCGTTGGCTTTAGTATCTCTCCCTTGGAGTTGCCTCTCAAGCCAGGTTTGTTCATAGCCAAGCCTACTCCTTTTCATGGCAACTTTGGCATCTTCGAGGATAGTCTTCCAGATGGTTATGGTAGGTATCTGCTGCATAAGGCTTTACTGAAGGAAGGTATCAATGATTTTGAATTGTCGGCTTTGGATAGATTGAGTCTTGTTGGTAATCAGGGTATGGGGGCGTTGACTTATGAGCCGATGACTCCTATACAGACAAGAGGAGAATCCTTGGACTTCGACTTGTTGCAGACCAAGGCTTTGGAGGTGTTGAGGGAGCAGCAAGACACGGATGCAGGATTGCTCTTATATAATAGCAGTAATAGTGGAGGCAGTCGTCCGAAAGCAGTGTTTAGTGATAGCGAGGGACATTGGTTGGTGAAGTTTCGCCACACCTACGACCCAAGCGACATGGGATTGCTGGAATACCGATACAATGAGTTGGCAAGGCAATGTGGTATCCATGTGCCAGACTTCAAGTTGGTGAACGGCAGGTATTTCGCAAGTCGCCGCTTTGATATATCTCCTGATGGCGAGCGCATTCATACGGCTACGGCTGGAGGTTTGCTTTCCATCTCCCTTTCCAATCCAGTCCTTGATTATCTCAACCTCTTGGCTCTTACGGGTTATCTTACCCAAAGTCGGGAAGATGTCGAGGAGATGTTCCGCCGCATGGTATTCAACTATTTGATGGAAAACAAGGACGACCATTGTAAGAACTTTAGTTTTCTTGTAGAAAAGGAAGAAGACAGTAAATGGCATTGGCATCTTGCCCCTGCTTACGACCTGACTCGATGCACCGAGGGATACAATGGTGAACATGCGACATCGGTCAATGGGACAGGTCATCCTAACTTGGATGATATGATAGCGATAGGTGTGAAGAATAAGATGACAGAAGGCAGATGCCGTGAAATCTATGAGAAGGTGAAAGCGCAAAAGTCTCAAAGTTCTTACAAATAAAAGCATTGACAATGAAGATAATAGAAAGTAATATCGTAGGCAAGAAAAGCCAGGAGGCTTGCGAGGACGGGCTGGTCGTGACCAATGATTTCATCGCTGTGATTGACGGAAGCACTAGCAAGACTCCCAAGCATCTGAACCCCGAAATGAAGAACGGGCGATACGCCATGATGCTCATCTCGGAATACATCCGGGAGGAACTGAAGGCGGAGGCATCGGTGGACGACTTCTGCCAGGGCGTTACCAGCTACATATATAATAAGGTGTATGAGCCTTTGCGGATGGCGGAAAGATTGGCTCTCCATCCCGAGGAACGACTCGCCGCCTCGGCGATTCTCTATAGCAAGGGTAGGGGAGAGGTGTGGATGGTAGGCGACTGCCAAGCCATCATCGGTGGAAAACTCTATGAGAACGGCAAGCCTTACGAGCAAGAGATTGCTGAAAGGCGTGCAGCACTCATCAAGGAGGGCATGGCTCCTGCCGAGGCTCGTAAGCAGATAGAGCCCCTGCTCATCGAGGCGATGCTATCGGGACAGAACAAGACTTATGCGGTTATCGATGGATTTCCGATCTATTGGGAAGGGGTAAAGGTTGTTTCTTTAAAGGAAAATCTTTCTTTAGAAATGAAGCAGGCTTCAAGTGGTGATGAAGTATACTTGCAAGAGCATTCGAAGCCTATTTCAAGTCCAATCGAAGTCGTCTTGGCGAGCGATGGCTATCCTTTCTTGAAATCTACGCTTGCCGAGAGCGAGGAGTCATTGGGTCGCCAACTGGCCAATGACCCTCAGAATATCTGCTCCTTTATTGCCACCAAGGGGATCGTGGAGGGAAACAAGAGCTTTGACGATAGAACGTACATCCGCTTTGAACTTTAGTATAAAGTCATGTTGGAGAAAAAAGTAAGGGCTGCCAGTACATCCTGGCAGCCCTGTTACGTTAGTATGTTATGAAAAATTTGAGAGAATTGAAACTTCACAGTTTCGTAATTGTTTTACTAAACATGATTTTATAGAGAAAGCATAGAAATTATCTATTTTAATAGGGTGGGGGCGGCGGAGGTGCTTACTTGGTCGAGACCCGTGCGCTGCATGCTGTCCACCGTGGCGGAGTCGCCCAGTGCTACCGAAACGCCCTTGCCACTCTTGGTGTACCCCACGTTTCCTGCGTTGTCTTCGGCATTGTTCTGGAATGGCACTTGCAGTGCATTTCCCAAGGTCAGGAATATCGCGACGATTGCGGCGGCCTTGAAGAGAGGCTTCAAGCGGTCGGTGAGCGATACCACCTTCGCCCTGTTTGGCTCCTTGGCGTACTCGTCTTCTATCATCGCCATCATCTTCTGGTCGAAGTCATCACCCAAAGCCTCTTGCTTAGCCTCGCCCATCTCGTAGGAGAAGAGTGCTTGATAAGGCTTCAGCTCGGCAGGCAACTCGTCCTGGCTGAAGAATGCGCGAAGTATCTCCTCTTCTTCGAGAGAAGTCTCGCCCTTCCAGTAGCGGTCCAATAGTTGGTTGATGTACTTATAATCCATATCTGTCGAATTGTTGAAATCTTTGTTTTACTGTTTGTCGAGCCCTGAAGATGTTCACCTTCACTTGGTCCTCTGTGATGTCGAGGATGCTTGCTATCTCCTTGTAGGCTTTCCCCTCGATGTCTCGGAGTTGCAGGCAGGTGCGTTGCTTCTCAGGCAGCTCGTCTATAATCCTCCTCACGATGTGCAGCTTGTCTTTCTGTATCATCTGCTCGGAGGGGGAGGAGGTTGTCTCGTCCGGTCTTTCCACCTTTTGCTCTTCCAGAGAGTCGTTTTGGTTCTCCATCTTCTTGTTGCGGTCGAGCGAGAGGTTGCGGGCGATGGTGAGGCTGTAGGCCTCGATGGAGTCCAACTCCTGCCATCTGTCGCGGGCGTTCCAGACTTTTATCAGCGTGTCCTGCACAATGTCCTCCGCTTCCTCCCGGTTGAGAGTAATGCGCAATGCCAGTCTGAAGAGCTTGTTCTTCAGTGGCAAAACATCGTTTCGGAAACTGATTTCTTTCATCCCTCTATAATCAATAACGACTGACTTGCAATAAAGTTACAAGCCAGCCTCGTATTTAACAATTCTTTACTCTTAATTCTTCATTCTTCACTTAATCACCGTTCCGTGCTTGCCGTCGATGGCTGTGGCAAGGGTGATGATTACCTCTTTCACTCCTGCGTCGATAGCTGCCAGCGCATTTTCCAACTTGGGAATCATGCCACCGGCCACGGTGCCGTCTGCCTTGTATCTCTCAAAGTCGGCGTGGGTAATTACGGGGATAACGCTGTCGTCATCGTCGGGATTGCTGAGCACGCCTTTTTTTTCAAAACTATAAATCAAAGTCACGTCGTAGTAGGGCGCCAGAGCCTTGGCGGTTTCGCTGGCGATGGTGTCGGCGTTGGTGTTGAGGATATTTCCCTTGCCGTCATGGGTCAAAGGAGCCATCACGGGAGTGACGCCTTCCTCGATGAGCGTGGAGAGCATCTTGCCGTCGGCACGCTCCACATCGCCTACAAATCCGAAGTCCACGCCGTCCTTGATAGGGCGCTTGTGGCTATGGATGACATCCATGTCGGCACCAGTCAAGCCGAGGGCGTTCACGCCGTTGGCCTGCAGTTTTGCCACGAGGTTCTTGTTGACCAAACCGCCATATACCATGGTCACTACTTCCAGCATGTCTGCGTCAGTAATGCGTCGTCCGTTCACCATTTTGCTCTCGATGCCGAGGGCTGAGGCTACCTTGGTGGCACGGCGACCGCCGCCGTGCACCAGAACCTTCTTGCCGGGGATGGCTGCGAAATCTGTCAGGAGCTGTGTCAGCTTCTCGCTGTCTTCTACGATGGCACCGCCAACTTTTACTACTGTTATCTTTTCCATTGTTGTGATGTTTAATTGAAACGCAATTGAATTCTTCACACTTCCCTCTTCGTTCTTCACTTACTGCAAATAAGTATATCCGAAGAGACCATTGCGATAGGTACCAAGGAATTCCTTGCCCTCGTCGAGGGATATTCTGCCTTCCTTCACGCTCTTGGTCACCCATTGCTCCAACTGGCGGACGAGTTTCTTGGGATTGTACTGCACGTAGTCCAATACCTCCTCCACGGTCTCACCGTCGAATATCTGGTCGATACTGTACTTGCCGTCCTTCACCGAGATGTGGGCGGCATTGGTGTCGCCGAAGAGGTTGTGCATGTCGCCCAGAATCTCCTGGTAGGCTCCCACGAGGAACACGCCGAGATAGTATGGCTCGCCCTTCTTCAGGGGATGGAGGGGGAGTACATTGCCGATGTGACCGTCGGTCACGAAGTTGGCTATCTTGCCGTCGCTGTCGCAGGTGATGTCCTGCAGGGTGGCGTTGCGGGTGGGATGCTCGTTGAGCCGCTGGATGGGCATGATGGGGAAGAGCTGGTCTATCGCCCAACTGTCGGGCAGGCTCTGGAAGAGCGAGAAGTTGCAGA
>CAVGLH010000075.1:0-10946 GCA_963630065.1 Bacteroides fragilis
TGGCACCAGACGGAAAGTTTGGCGTGATAGGAAGGGACGGCAAGGTGGTGGTGCCAGCCAAGTATGAGCGTGTGGAGGTGTTGCCGAGGGCGAGGGCTAAGGTGACTTATGCCTCCGGCATCGAGAAAAATATCAGCCTGTCGTAGTACGTGAAAATCACTCCGTGACGTAGAGCTTGCCGTACATCAGCGTCACCTTTGCCTTCTTCATCCGGTTGATCATGGCCACGGCCGACTTCAGGTCTTGGTCGCGGCGTAGGGTGAAGTGCATCCTGTAGCGGCCCAGACGGCTGTCGCTGTATACTGCGGGCACTCCGTAGTATTGGCAAATCTGCTGGAGGATATTTTCGAGCGTGGTGTCGTCGAAATAGAAATAGCCGTCTCTCCAGGCCACGAGACTCATGGTGTCGGCCTCGCAGACACCGATGGGGCGGTCGGGCAGGATGATGCCTTGCTCGCCGGGGGTGAGGAACACTTTCTGACGGCTCTGGCGGTTGGACAGTTGCACGCTTCCGCTGACGAGCGTCACACGGGTGCTGGGATTGTGGAGGTCGCCAGTGTTGACATTGAACTCGGTGCCGGTGACCAGGGTCTCGGAGTTGGCCGTGGCCACGATGAAGGGGTGCTTCTTGTCCTTTTGCACCACGAAGTAGGCCTCTCCCTCCAGGCGTACCCTACGCTCTGCGGAGTCGAACCTCTTGGGATACACCATCTTGCTGCCCGGATGGAGGTAGGCGCAGCTGCCGTCGGGCAATATCACCTTGCACGAATGGCCCATCGAGATGTTGAGCTTGATGGTGTCGGTGGCGGTGAGCACCTTTTCTATTTCCTTGCTTTCTATCTGCTGCTCGTGGGTGACGGCATCGGTCGAAATGGGGATTACCGTAGGGGCGGTTTGCCGGCCCGGGGCGCCCGTCTTTTGATTGCAGGCCACCACGGCATTGCCGTCGAGGTGGAGTTCCGTAGTCTCGCTCGTGCCGCCAAACGGTTGGGTAAGGATGACGGCCAGGGCAATGGCAGCGGCTATTGCGGGCCAGAGAATCATCTTGTAGCCAAGGCGTGGTTTCCTCCTTTTGTGGAAACACTGAAGCCTGCTCTCTATTTCCTCGTCGGAAATGGAGATTTTTTCCTTGTTGAGGATGTCCATGACGAGTGCGATGTCCTCCATCGTTTCCTTATCGTCCATCATGTCCATGTCTTCCTTTGGATTGTCGATATGTTGGTCTGATATATTCATCTGTTCTTTTTTCTTTAATACGTAGAGGAGGGTGAAAAGGCTATGGGGATTTGGCTTTTTTAACTTTCCCTTTGTTCCCGAATCAGTTTGAGTGCCCTGACGATGTGTTTTTTCACGGTGCTCACGCTTATCTCCAGGATTTCCGCCGCCTCGGTGTATTTCTTCCGTTCCACGAAGCAGAGGGTGAAGATACGCTTGGTGGGGGAGGGAAGGGAGTCGAGCACTTGCTTGATTTTCCTCTCGCGCTCCTCCAGTTCGCGGATATGGTCGGCTGAGTCGTAACGTTCGGAGCTGGCCATGGTGAAGTCGAGGTATTTTTGCTCCGTTTTTTTCTTTCGGAGGAAGTCGATGCACTTCCGTCGCAGCAGCGTATATAAATAAGGTAGGGCGGTGGAGGTGCGGATGTCGTCGAAATGGGTCCAGAGCTGTTCGAAGGTATCGTTGACGAGGTCGTGACAGTCCTCGTCTTCCTCCAAGTATCTCTTGGCGAAGACGAACAAGGCCCTGTACGACGACCTGTAGATATGGTTGAACTCTTCTTTCTGACTCATTTTTCCTGATACATTCCTAGGATGGAGACACATCTGAAATTGGGTTGCAAAAATACAAAAAATGTTTCATTTTGCAAAACAAAATACGGAACAATCGGAAAAAATGCTTGAAAAATCACTTTTTTATCGAAAAATCGTAACCTTTTTTACCCGCATTCCGTAATATTGATAAAAATGACAAGAATTACATTAGCATTGTTTTAACAAAAAGAAAGAGAGAATTTATGGTGAAACACAGAATGGCAACACTGGTGTTTATGTCTTGGATCGGACTGCTTTCGGCGTTCGGACAAGCCAAGCATATCACGATGAGCTTCAAGAATGAGAACCTCTCCTCGGCCCTGAAGAGGCTGGAGAAGGTGAGTGGTTGTAAGATTATGTTTACCTACGACGATGTGGAAGGTTACAAAGTGAGCGGAAACGTGAAAGACCAGGAACTCGACGGCGTGATCCAGATGCTGCTCAGCGGCAAACCACTGGAATATGCCTACGAGGGCAACCTGGTGAACGTGACCCTGCGCGACCCGCAGAAAGCGTATGACAACGAGAAGAGAACCCTCAGGGGTACCGTGGTGTCGGCCGACGACAACATGCCCGTGATTGGAGCTACCGTGAGAATCATGGGCACCAAGGAAGTGGTGGTGACCGACGTGGACGGACACTTCTCCTTCAGCAAGTGGCCCCGCGGGGCAAGACTCGTGGTGTCGTATATCGGTATGACGCCCAAGAACGTGCGCGCCACAGACAATATGAGGATAGCCCTCTCGCCCGACAGCAAGCAGGTGGAAGAAGTGGTGGTGAACGGAACCTTCACCCGAAAGGCCAATACCTTTACGGGAGCCGTGACCACCGTGAAGGGTGCCGACCTGCAGAAGGTGGGCAACAGCAACGTGCTGCAGAGCTTGAAGAACATCGACCCCTCTTTCATGCAGATAGAGAACCTGGGATCGGGCAGCAACCCCAACGCCTTGCCCGACTTCCAGATGCGCGGAGCCTCTACCATAGCCAGCGTGCAGGGAGAATATGCCTCCAGTGCCAACCAGCCTCTCTTCATCCTCGACGGATTTGAGACGGAGCTGACCAAGATACTCGACCTCGACATGAACCAGGTGGAGAGCGTCACCTCGCTGAAGGACGCCACCGCCAAGGCCATCTACGGTTCGAAGGCCGCCAACGGCGTGATCGTCATCGAGACCAAAAGGCCCGAGCAGGGCAAGATGCGCGTCACCTATACGGGCGGCGTGGACGTGGAAGTGCCCGACCTGAGCAGCTACGACCTCTGCAATGCCGCGGAGAAACTGCAGGTGGAGAAGATGGCGGGACTCTTCAGCTC
Organism: Bacteroides fragilis; assembly: GCA_963630065.1. Taxonomy (GTDB): domain Bacteria; phylum Bacteroidota; class Bacteroidia; order Bacteroidales; family Bacteroidaceae; genus Prevotella; species Prevotella fragilis_A. The sequence continues at coordinate 3,121 of CAVGLH010000075.1, forward strand.
GGACAATGCCCTGACACAGATAAGTCTTGACAACACCTATGCCAACAAACTGCGCGACGTGCTCAGCGGCGTGGATACCGACTGGCTCGCACAGGCCGTGCGCACCGGCGTGGGCCACAAGCACTCCCTCTATCTGGAGGGCGGACAGAAAGACCTGCAATATGGCGTGAACCTCTCTTACAACAACGTAGAGGGAGCCATGAAGGGCAGCAACCGAAACACCTTCTCGGGCGGTGTCACCCTGTCGTACAGACTGAAGAACCTCATCTTCCGCAACAAGCTGACCATCGACTACAACAGCAGCAACAACTCCCCCTACGGCAGTTTCTCATCCTACTATCAGATGAACCCCTACAGCCGTATCTACGACGACAACGGCAATATGGTGAAGAGCTATTCCTACACCAACAACTCGGGTACAGTGGGCGACTACTACAACCCCCTGTACAACACCACGCTGAACACCATCGACAACAGCACCTACACCACCATCACCAACAACTTCTACCTGGAGTGGCAGATCAGTCAGGCGTTCCGTGCCACGGGCAAGTTTGGCATCATCCGCAAGACGACGACGGCCGACGTGTTCAAGCCCGCCAACCACACCGACTTCGTGAGCATGACCGACGTGTACCGCAAGGGTAGCTACAGCCAGACCAACGGCAAGAACACCGACATCAGCGCCGAGCTGGGCCTGCAATACTCCAAGCAGGCCGGCAAGCACCTGATATTCGGCAACGCCCAGTTGAGCATGGCCGACAACAGCTACTCTACTGTGGGCTTGAAGGCAGAGGGATTCCCCAACGACTTTATGGACGACGTGACCTTCGCCGTGCAATATGCCGAAAACAGCCGTCCCACGGGAACCGAGGGCATCTCGCGCACCTGCGGCGGACTGGCCAGCGTGAACTACTCCTACGACGAGCGATACCTCTTCGACGCCAACTACCGCCTGAGCGGATCGTCGGAGACGGGCAGCAAGAACCGATGGGGAAGCTTCTGGTCGGTAGGCGGCGGATGGAACGCCCACAACGAGAAATTCATCAAGAGCCTGGGCTTCGTAGACCGCCTGAAGCTGCGCGCCTCGTTCGGATATACGGGAAGCCAGGGCTTCAGTTCCTACGATGCCATGGCCACCTTCGTATACTACAAGGATGCCTCCTACAACGGCTACATCGGTTCGTATGTGAAGGGACTCGCCAACGACGCCCTTCACTGGCAGGAGAAGTATGACACCAACCTGGGTGTGGACTTCAACTTCTTCGGCAACCGCCTCACGGGCCGCTTCGACTACTACATCTCCGACACCAAGGGCATGATTACCAACGTGACCGTGCCATACACCACCGGTTTCTCCACCTACGTGGCCAACCTCGGCGAGACGGAGAACAAGGGTTTCGAGCTTTACCTCAACTATCGCGTGTTCTCGGCCAACAAGGGCAGAGACTACATCAACGTGTTTGCCAACGTGGCCCACAACAAGAACACGCTGAAGAAAATCTCCAACTCGCTGCGTGCCTGGAACGACACCCAGGACAAGAACATGATGGAGAACAAGACCACCACCCCCTCGGTGAAATACTACGAGGGATGCTCCATGACCGCCATCTGGGCAGTGCCGTCGCTCGGCATCGACCCGCAGACGGGAAAGGAGATATTCGTGAAGAAAGACGGCACCGTGACCTATGAGTACAGCACCTCAGACCAGGTGGTGTGCGGCGACACGCAGCCCAAGTACAACGGCACCTTCGGCGTGAACGGCGAGGTGAACGGTTGGGGATTCAACGTGACCGCCTCCTACCGCTGGGGCGGACAGATATACAACTCTACCCTGGTGGACAAGGTGGAGAACGCCTCCCTGCAATACAATGTAGACCGACGGGTGTTCACCGACCGCTGGCAGAAGCCAGGCGACGTGGCCCTCTACAAGGCTATTACAGACCAGAGCGTGACCTATCCCACCTCGCGCTTCGTGCAAGACTACCAGCTCTTCACCCTGTCGTCGCTCACCCTCTACTACGACTTCCGCAACTGCAAGTTTGTGAAGAACTCCTTCCTGGAGCGTCTCAAGGTGAGCGCCTATACCAACGACCTCTTCGTCATCTCGTCCGTGAAGACAGAGCGCGGCACGAGCTATCCCTTCGCCCGCACCTTCTCGCTCTCGGCGCAGTTGACATTCTAATCCATCCAATACTATTTTTATAAAAGAATAAAGACATGAACAAGATATTCAAGACGACAATGGTCCTGGCCCTGGGCCTCGCAGGCTTCGCCTCGTGCAACGACTGGCTCGACGTGAGCCCGAAGTCGCAAATCAAGGAAGACGAGCAGTTTGGGCGCGAGGGCGGCTACCAAGACCAGCTCACGGGCGTATACACCGCCATGAGCTCCACCTCGATGTACGGACTGAACATGGGCATCGGCTTTGCCGAGGTGCTCTCTCAAAACTATGACATCGACGGCAACGGAACCTGGAGATACGCCAACGACTACGACTACAGCAACAGCAATGTGGAGAGCACCATCAGCACCGTATGGAGCAGCACCTACAGTGCGATAGCCAACCTCAACATCATGATACGCAACATCGACAAGGCCGACTCCACCAAATTCCAGAACAACCACTACTACACCTACAAGGGCGAGGCCTACGGACTGCGCGGTTTCCTCTATCTCGACCTGATGCGCCTCTTCGCCTGTGCCCCGGCGATGGACAACAACGCCAAGGGTGTGCCCTACGTGACGGAGTATTCCACCGACGTGGTGTCGCAGAAGACGGTGGGAGAGACCATGCAGCTGGTGGTGGCCGACCTGCTGAAGGCCCGCGAGGCCCTGCAGCACGACTCGCTGAAGATAGGCTACAGCCCCTATAAGCAGCGCAGTTCGCGCACGCCCTACTTCAACTACTATGCTGCCACGCTGACCCTGGCAAGGGCCTACCTCTGGATGGGCGACAAGGACAACGCCCTGAAGTATGCCCAGGAAATCATCGACATCGCCGACGGCAATAGCGACTCGAAGCCCTTCAGCTTCGTACACTATACCTCGATGGAGAGCAGCAAGCTCAACGAGAACGACCTGGCCTTCAGCTGCGAGCAGATATTCCATCTGAAGATAAACGGCTGGGAGGACATCGCCAACAAGTATTTCACCTCCAAGGGAGGAAGCGACGCCCTGACCCCCTCGGAGACCAAGGCCCAGGAAATCTACGAGGTGCTGAGCAAGGGATATGGCAACGACTACCGCTATCTGCGCGGATATGAGCAGGACGGCACCAAGAAATATATGTGCAAACTGTGGTATATCGACGGAAGCGCATACAACAATCTCTATCCGATGGTGCGCATGACGGAGGCCTACTACATCGCCGCCGAATGTCTGAAGGAAAGCAATCCCGAAAAGGCCGTGGAACTGCTCAACACCGTGCGTTCGGCGCGCAACCTGTCGCTCTTCCCGCTCGACTACACTACGATGAGTGCCGACGACATCCAGAACGAAATCTACAAGGAGTATCGCAAGGAGTTTGTGGGCGAAGGCGGACAGCTCTTTTTCTACTACAAGCGGCTCAACGCCTCAGAAATCAAGGGTGCATCCGTGAAGCCCGGCAAGAGCGTGTATGTATTGCCCATCCCGAGCAACGACCAGGAGTTTGGCGGCTACGAAAACTGAGAAAGGTAAAAGGGTAAAAAAGTAAAAAGGTAAAAAAAGGAAAGATATGAAAATACGTAAAATGATATATTCGGCAGCGGCACTTCTCGCACTGGCATCCTCGCTGGCACTTGCCTCCTGCTCCAACGACGACTTCCTCTACCAAGACCAGGCACGCGTGCGACTGGTAGGGCCGAAAAACTATACGGCGGGCTCCGACTCGCTCAACTATACTTTTGCCACTGCAGCCTCCGACGTACAGGAGATGGTGATGCCTGTGGACGTGGAGGTGATGGGACCCGTGGCCGACCACGACCGCACCGCCAGTGTGGCGGTAGACGAGACGAAGACCACCGCTGCCAGCGACCTCTACAGCTTGCCCAAGACCGTGACCGTGGAGGCCGGAAAGAGCAAGGCCGTATTGCAGGTGACGCTGAAGCGCAGCGCCGCCCTGCAGACCAAGGCCGTGAGACTCTACCTGAAGGTGGAGGCCACCAGCGACTTTGCCGTGGGAGTGAACGAGCAGAACCACCTGTTGCTCATCTGGTCGGACATGATCAGCAAGCCCGCCAACTGGGACGATGACCTGAAGGAATTCTTCGGCGAATACAGCGACGTGAAGTATCGCTTCATGCTGGCCAATGCCGAGGGAAAAGGAGAGTTCGACGCCGACATGATGACGTGGGCGGAGCTGCAGAGCTACAAGGTTAAGTTTGTCAATGCCCTCAATGCCTACAACGAGGCCCATCCCGGATCGCCGCTTGCCGACGAGAACGGTGTGCTGGTATCCTTCGACTAGACGGCAAGAAGGGATTTATGAAGTATCACAAATAAAAGCAAGAAAAAGATGAAAAAAAGCATATATCTCGTAGTGGCCATGATGCTGATGGCAATGGCCGGAGCCTTGTCGTCGTGCTACAGCGACGAGGGCAACTACAGTTACACATCCGAAGAGGAGGCTGGCAAGATATCCATCGACACCATCGGCATCGAGAACCGCATGGCTCTCAGCGGCAAGCTGAATCCGGGCGACACCGTGGTGTTCGAACCCAACGTGCATTACACGCATCCCGAGCGTCTGCGCTACCGCTGGTTCGTGCTGACGATGACACGTGGCATCTACCAGCCCGTGCAGAACGGCAACATCATGGAATATCCGGCCGCCGACACCATCGCCTATACCAAGAAGCTCGACTGGGTGGTCAATCTCAAGCCCGGCACCTATCGCTTCTATCTGATGGCGGAAGACTCCGTCACTGGCATGAAGGGATATTACCAAGCCCAGGAACAGTATATCGAGGTGCTGCAGAGCGGTGTGCAGAGCGGACTCTGCCTCCTCACCGAGCGCGACGGCAACACCGACATCGAGTTCTATACCTCTGGCCTGATGCTCATCTATGGCGGCGACAGCTGCTACCTCGACTACTACCATAAGCTCAAGGGGCAGTATCTCGAAGGAAAACCACGCTGGATAAGGGGCACCCACACCGGTAAAACCTCCAAGGACGGCTATCTCGTGGCCACCGACAAGAACCTCTACCGCTTGAACAGCGTAGGCCTGGAGACGATGAACGACTGGTCGTCGATGTTCTATGACACGCCCGAGAAGTTCGACCCCCAGTGTGCCTACTTCACCAACAGTTGCGACTTCCTCATCAACGACGGCAAGCTCCACGTGCTCTATGCCAACAAGAGCAACGACCGCAAGTTCTCGTCGCCCATCGCCGGCGACTACGAGGCCTATCCCTACCTGATGTTCGAGACGATGGCCTCTTGGCGTCCTGTGAGCGGAGCCATCAATGCCTACCAGGTGATTTACGACCGGAAGAACCGCAAGTTCCGTCCCTACTACAACTCGGCATCCTCCGTGGCTTCCTTCAAGTCGACCGATAAAGATGCCTTCGTCGATGCCAATTCCGTGCCGGCCGAGCCCAAGTATATCTTCAACGGCGGTGGCAATCATACTTGCGCCATCGTCGAAGAAGACGGGCAGACCTGGCTCTACCGCTACCTCTTCTATAATGTGGTAGACGACGGCGACCTCTCGGCCGACGGTGACAGGTCGAAGCTGAGTCTGGAGGGATGCACCGACATCAAGAATGCCAAGTACTTCGCCTCCTGCACAAAGGGATATGCCTTCTATTATGCCACCGACAAGGCCGTGTATTCCTTCTCCACCTCCACTGGTCAGACTACCTCCAACCAGGTGTATAGCTGCGAGGCGGGCGAGACGGTGACAGCCATCTATGCCTATGGCAGCAGCGGCGGCGGATGGCCCACCAGCTCCTGCATCTTCTGGATAGGTGTGTGGAACGAGAACACCCGCCAAGGCAAGCTGATACAGTATGAGGTGGACAACAACTACGGTTTGCCCAACAGCCAGTGGGGCCCGATGTTCGGCGCTCCCGACAACCCCGTGGTCACCACAGGGTGGGGCAAGATCGTAGGCATGAGTTGTCTGGATGCTGAGTAATGACAAGAAACATTATCTTTTTTAAAAATTAAAGCAAAATAACCGATGAGAAGAAGAATGATGACGATGATGGCTGCCAGCCTGGCAGCCATCGCGGCAGTGGCAGGCAACTATAAGGTGAATGCCACAATCAAGGGTTTGCCCGACGGCTCCAAGGTGGTGCTCGTGCCCCTGAGCCATGAGAATGTGAAACCCGTGGCCGAGGCAATGGCCGCAGGAGGCAAGGTGACCCTCACGGGTAGCGTAGACGAGCCGATGTGCGTGCTCCTGATGGTGGACGGATCGTATGGGGCGCTCCAGCTGATGGTAGACGACGGCACGGTCGATGTAACCGCCACCACCAGTTCCTCGCCCGCCCACGACGGCGTGCCCTACTACGAGTACAAGGACATCAAGGTGAGCGGTTCGCCCCTCACCGACAAGCTCTACCGGCTGAAGAGCGTGCGCGACAGCATGGATGCCATCTACACTGCCAACAACAAGCGCTTTGCCGATTTCTCGGCCAAGCTCGATGCCGCCTACAAGGCAAAGGACAAGGACAAGATAGCCGAACTCAACAATTCTGAGGAGGGCAAGGCCAGGGCCAAGGCAGAAGACGATTTCTTCAACACCGTGAAGGAGAGCTACCATAATCTCTTCGCAGCCAACAGGGATACCTATTGGGGTCCCTTGATGATGGTAAACCTGACGAGCTATCTTACGCCCGCCGAGCGCCCCACCTACGAGCAGTTTACCGAAGCCGCCAAGAATTCCTACTATGGCAAGATGGTGAAGAAGGAACTTTACCCCGTGGGCAGGGTAGGGCAGAAGGCCCCCGAGTTTACCGTCGCCGACGAGCAGGGCAAGAGCCACACCCTCGCCTCCCTCTTGAAGGGCAAGAAATACATGGTGCTCGACTTCTGGGCTTCCTGGTGCGGCCCCTGCCGCAGGGAGATACCCAATGTTAAAAACCAGTATGCGCTCTACAAGGACAAGGGCTTGGAGGTGGTGAGCATCTCCATCGACAAGAACGCCGCCGCCTGGCAGAAGGCCGTGAAGGAGGAGAATCTGCAATGGCCCAACTTCCTCTCGCCCAAGGTGGCCGACGACTACAAGGTGAAGGCCGTTCCTACGATGTATCTCCTCGATTCCGAGGGCAAGATTCTGGCAGAGAACGACGATGCCCGCGGCGAGAAACTGGCCGCCAAGTTGAAGGAACTCTTCAAGTAAGGGCCCGCCTTTATTGATTCTTTGTTTGATTGGTACGGCGAGGGCGCCGTACCTCCTATGCTTGCCTTTTTGTAGGAGGTACAGCGCCCTCGCTGTACCATTCCAGCAAGTTAGCTCCAAGCGCCCTCGCTGTACCATTCCAGCAAGTTAGCTCCAAGCGCCCTCGCTGTATAAAAAAAATCCCGGCTATAGCTGGGATTTTTTGTTCATTTCGGTTCATAGTCTGCCCCCCCCCACGGCTTCACTTTCAAGGGGTGTGTTAATAAAAAAAAAAAGACTATAAAATTTCTTTATTTCAAGAAAAAGAGCTATCTTTGCACGACGAATGCGCTTCCCTTTCTGCGGTCTGCAAAGGCGGGGTGTGAGTGTAAAATTTTGTTAAAACGCTATAATGCGTTGAATGATAATAACTTGCAAACTTTGCAAGGAGCTAAAGGAACGCTCTTTTCTCAAGAACTTGTCAAAAAATCATCAAATAAAATGCACAATGAAACCT
>CAVGLH010000076.1:0-10918 GCA_963630065.1 Bacteroides fragilis
AAAATTCTCGCTTGAGTGGTACAGCGAGGGCGCTGTACCTCCTACAGTTACCCATACTTGCCGGAAATGGCAATTATAGGAGGTACGGCGCCCTCGCCGTACCACTCAAGAGGAATGTTCCGAGTGAATTCGCGCTTTCTGTGTCCGAAAAAACAACCGTACAGGTCGATGTTTTTTCGTGCAAAGGTACGAAGAAAATTCCATTATCCGTTTGTTTTCTCAACATTTCTTTGTATTTTTGCCCCTAGAATAATAACAAGTCAAAAAAATAACAAAGCAATGAGAAAGACATTCATCTGCGCCGCCCTCCTGTTGGGCGCGTCGCTGGCAGCCCAGGCACAAGGCTGCTGCAAGAAGGCCGAAGCCAAGTGCTGCGGCAAGGGATATTACACACAGTACTACGGCGACAAGCCCGAACTGGTGAAGGAGGCCAAGGCATGGGCCGAGAGCGGAGCCTGGCGCAACGGCTTCGACAAGGCGAAGCCCCACCCCAGCGTGAACCTCACAGACTTCTACCTGCAATACCAGAAGAACCCCGAGCAGTGGAAGGCCCTCTTCTCCTACCTGGCCCAGACCGACCTGCTCTCCATCCCCAAGGGCAAGCACAAGATACCCGGCTCCAGCCTCGTGATGAGCGTGGAAGACAGCGAGAACGAACCTCTGGAGAAGCGCGGCACCGAGAGCCACCACCACCACATCGACTTCCAGTATGTGGTGAAGGGCACGGAGCGCTTCGGCATCATCGACCACTACACGAGCACGCCCAACTCGAAGTACCGCCCCGACGTGATCCACTACGACTACGACCGCCGGAAGGCCCGCTTCCACGACAGCACCCCCGGCGAGTTCTTCCTCTTCTTCCCCCGCGACTGGCACATCGCCAAGGTGGCCACCGACGGCGGCTCCCAGGCGATACGCGTCATCGTGGTGAAAGTAGACTATGTGGAATAAGTGGCGGCGGGATTATCCACCGCCACCTTCCTTCCATCCACGATCGCGGTCCTGCCCACGCCGAGGCTGAGAATGCCACGAAGAGTGGCAGGATGAGTAAACTTTCTTTCTTCTCTTGCGCTTACCATGTTGTTACCAATTAGACAAACTTTTGGAAACTGGCTTTCGCCTTATCTAATCCTTTTTTTACACGCAAAGATACTAAAAATCATCAACAACGGGGTGGAAGCGTGCAAATATTTATGAAAGATTAGCATTGCCTCCCCTCCACTGCCACCGTCACCTCTCCCTTCCTTCCCAGCGCCTTCTTGATGCGGTCGTAGAGCTGGAGGAAGGTGTCCTGGCTCTGGGCGACGAAGCCGGGCTGGCGGGCCTCGCCCACCAGGATGCCGCCCCGGCGGAGGGTGAAGGGGCCGTTGCCCGGCTGCAGCATCGGGCAGGGGATGGAGCGGAGGGCCCGCAGACGGTCGCGGCCCCCGCCCTTGGCCACGGCCCTGCACCGCTTGCAGTCGGCGGGACCGGGCACATCATGCGACGAGGGCATCTCCCGCCCTGCCCCGGAATCATCTCGCAGAAAGAGCATCTTGCGATGGAGCAGCGGGCACTTGGCCTCCCGCACCCGATATTCGCCTTCGGGCAGCTCGCCCCCCATGCGCTCCACGGTGTTGCAGATGAACTCGCGGTCGATGATGTCGCCCTCGCGGTCTACTATGTCCTGGCTGAGGCGGCCCACCACGGCACCGCGCCCATATCTGAATCTGTCTATCACTAGTTTCATAATCTTCATAATCTTTTTAGTTGTACTGATTGGGATGGGGGCAGTGAAACACTGCACCTACTACGATAATGGCATCTGCCTTGCTTGAGGGGTACGGCAGCTTTCTTGCTTGAGTGGTACGGCATTTCTTGCTTGAGGGGGGACGGCATTTCTTGCTTGAGGGTACGGCATTTCTTGCTTGAGGGTACGGCATTTCTTGCTTGAGGGGGGACGGCATTTCTTGCTTGAGGGGGGACGGCATTTCTTGCTTGAGGGTACGGCGAGGGCGCCGTACCTCCTACAGTTACCGACACTCGCCAATCCTAGGAGGTACGGCGCCCTCGCCGTACCACTCAAGCAAGCTCCAAGCGCCCTCGCCGTACCACTCAGGCAAGCAAGCTCCAAGCGCCCTCGCCGTACCACTCAGGCAAGCGTGAACGGACAAGCCTCCTCGCTGTTGGACTTTTTCACCCATTCACTCCTCACTCTCGCCGATGCCTCCTGGAGCGGCAAGCCCTCGCGGCGCATCCGCAGGTAAAGCTCGCTCAAGTCCTTGCAGCCGGCGGGCAACTGATGGTACACCAATTGGGGAAGTGCCTTCTTCAGCTCGAAATAAAGACTGAGCCCGGCCTCGTCCTGGTCGGGGAAGATGTGGAGGTTGCGCCCTTCGAGCAAGGGCAGCCAGCTCCTGTCGAAGAGCGTGGCCGAAGGCACGGCGATGGCCTGGAAGCCCAGGGTGAGCGCCGTCCAGCAGTCTGAGGGCCCCTCGGTGAGGAGAAGGGGCTCGTCGGCGGCATACCCCCTCAGTCTCTCCAGCCCGTACACCATGCGATGGCTTCCCGGAGCAAACTTGAAGCGGGGCACCCCCTTGCCTTCCCCGGGCGCACCCAGGTATCTGCTCTGCACGGAGACGAGCCTGCCGTCGATGTCGAAATAGGGAATGAGAAGGCAGGGCGCGTCAAACGCCCCCTGGCCCGTCCGCCCCATGCACAGCCTTTGCTCCGTGCTCACTATGCGGCACATGTCGACGGCCGCCCGGCTCAGCATGCGCTCCCCGAAGAGGAAGCGGCTACCCGCGGGCGTGAGGCCCATCTGGGCGAAGAGGCTCCGGTAGTACTCCACGTCGACCGGCCGCGGCTCAGCAGGCTGTCCGGCGGCCCACCGCTGCCGGCAAATCTCCCTTACGCTGGCCAGCCGCCTGCCGGAGGCCGTGGACGCGGCCTGGCCGGAGAGCCTCGCGCCCGTATCGCCGATGTATACGCCGAAGCGGTCGGCCAGCCACTTGCAGGCCTCCGGGAAATCCATCTGCATGCGCTCCCTCACCAGCCCGATGGTGTCGGCGGAGAATCCGCAGGAATAGCAGTGGCAGGTATTCTTCTTCACATTGAATGCGAGACTCGGATGATGGTCGTCGTGATGGATGCAGAGGGCACGCCTATGGCGCAGCCCCATGCCCAGCGCGTCGGCCACGCTCATGATGTCGAGCTCGCGGAGTTTCTGAACATAAAGTTTGTCTATCATCATCATTTTCCGTTTTGGGTTTACCTTTTCCTTATCTGTCCGTCGGGCATCTTCTGTATCATGCCCTTGCGCTTCCAGTTGCACACCACGTTTTTCAGGGGTGTCTTCACGCCCTTGCCCTGCAGGAACTTCTCCAGAAACTGGCGCGAGAACTCCTGGGGCAGCTCGTCGAAGTAGTTGAATGTGTGGTAGGGCTCCAGCTGCTGCTCGGCATTGATGTCGTCGAAGGCGGCCCCCCACTTGCCCAGCATGGCCTTCAGGATGCGGTCGGCGCAAGCCAGGTAGGTCTGCTTCACGAGCCTTCTGATTTCCTTCTCGCTCCTCGTGCCCTCCACCTGGTAGAGATACTGCATGAGCGAGGCCATGCGGAAGGCGCTCACGCTGCTGCGCTTGTAGAACACGTCCAGGGCCTTCGACATCGACTTCACCACTTCGGCCCGCCTGGCCTGGCACCATTTCTTCACGGTGGCGTCGAGCCATTTGGTGTCAAGGGCCTGCTCCTCGGCCAGCGCCGTGCCCCCGTCCTTGTAGCAAGCCTCCATCAGCTTCTGCAGGATATGTTCCACCGACTGTCGCTGCTCTTCGGAGAGCGGCTTGAATATCAGCGGGTTGTCGCCCAGCTGCGTGTCGATGTCGCAGAGGATGGTGCGCGTCACGCTGCCTCCCTCGATGGCGGCCTTGTCCATATAGCGGTTCACGGCGGCCGGCGTGCCCGTGTATACATAGCAGAGCATCAGGTCGACCACGGCCGAATAGCTGGTCTCGCTCAGATAGTCCTGTCCGAACTCCGACCCCAGGTCGTAGCCCGTCTTGTTGATTTGCTTGATGTCGGAAAACTGCCGCTTGCTGGCCTGCACGATGGCGCCTATCTCGTCGGCAAACTGGAAGAGCGTCTTGGGGGCCCCGTAGAGCCGCATGGGGGCGTCGGCCCGCTTGATGAGCATGGAGAGGGAGAGGTTCTCGTGGAGCAGGGTGATGTCGGTCTTGGGCTCCGGGGGCAGCTTGCCGTCCTTCTTGCCCTGGCGCCTCTTCAGCTCGGCGTATTTCTGCTCCTCGGCCCGCTGCTCGTTGTCGCGCCTGCCGAAGGGGGCCATGAGGTGGCCCATCAGATAGCGGGCGAACGACTTGCCCGAGCTTTGCTCTCCGCACACGATGACATGCAGCAGGATGGCCGACGGGCTGTTGTCGTAGACATAGCTCAGGCGCACCCTTGTGGCGTAGACCGCCAGCATGGCACTGGCCACGGCGAGGGTGGCAAACTTGAGCTTGGGCGGGGCCGTGAGCATCCACTCCCTCACGCCGGGCGGATAATCCTTGTCGGCTATCAGGGAATGCAGCCTGCCGGCATGCTCCGCAAGGTTTTCATTCTCGGCACCTGATTGGTTTCCAGCCTGGTGCGTCGCTTGTGGCTGGGCTTCCGGCGCGCCCACCGGGCGGCCTGGAAGCAAGGCTTTGGTTGATTCTTGCATCGTCTGCATTGTATTTCGGTTTCGACGGTGCAAAAGTAGGAAAAGGAAAGGAATCTGCGGGGGCGGAAGGCATACGGAAAATACGAAGTCCGTAAGCAAAATCCCCCGCACCACTCCGTTTTGGCCTGTAAAACAGAGGGATGCGGGGGAACCGGAAAAAATGCTTGCGGAAAAATGAAAAAAGGTGCAGACCCGAGTCTGCACCTGTCCTATTGCCATTTCTCGTTGACAAACCAACGGTCGATGTTGGTGACAACCGAGAGGTTGAACTTGGCCTTTTCCAAGAACCTGCTCCATTTCACCTTCTGGTCGAACACGGAAGAGGTATAGTTGTACTTCACTTCTTTCAGTGTTGCCATGTTGGCAAAAGGCGTACCGTCCATCAGCGTGTGGCCGGCGGAGTTGTAGGTCGCCTCATCGCCGTTCTTGATAGCCGTCATAATCTTTTGTATGAGTTCCTGCGCCTCGTCTTTGTCAGGTATCGGTATGAAATAATCCGGATTCAGCGAGAAGATGTTGATCGTGGGCGAGGCGTAGACATAGGCATAGTCGGCGTCGGCATTTGCCGGTTTGAGGGTTGCGCCGATATACGCCATGCCCTTCAGCGTAGTCATATACCTGTCGTAAATGTCCTTGAGCCTGGCTATCTTGTCTTGCGAAATCTTTGCGTTCAAAGTGTTTCTCAACACGTCGGCCATCACGAAGCCGAAGGACAAGTTTGGTGTCTTGGTCAGCAAATGATGGATGACACCCAATGCCTCCTTCAATTCCTTCTCGGAGATTTCGGCGTCGGATTCGCCGTTGATCAACGCCCGCATACCGGTTCGCGCCTTGCGCAAGTACGGGGTCTCTTCGGCGTAATCAAGATCTTCAAGGTTGATGCAACATACAGCATCCATCATGGCTTTCTCGATGGGGGCTTCGTCTGCGCCAGTGTAATTCTCCGCATACCAGTCGGCAGCCTCCTTGACGATGGAGAGCAGGCTTGGCATCTGCTTCAAGTCGTAGAAGCCATGCGAGGTGTATGCCTCATCATTGGCATAACTGTCATATAAATTGGCGTAATAATCTATCAGCTCGCGGGATTTCTCCTGCATCCTGGCCTCGTCGGAGCCTGCCTGCGAAAGTTTTTCCATATACTCGGGGAGATAGTGGCCGTAAGTTAGCTCGGCGGCAAGAATGGCATAGTCGAACACCTGGCTGAAGGCAGCCATGTTCTCCAGGGATGCCATCAGGCAGCTGTGTGTGAAGTAGGTCTGTATCTTCACGCCCGACTTTTGCACTGCGCTCACTACGTCGTCGGCCGCCAAAGCCACTCTGCCCCTGAAATAATCCGGCACGGAAACCTTGGTGGTGAGGGGCTTGTCGTCTACGGGCGAGAAGCCGCCGCCATGCCCGAAAGTAAGCAGCACATAGTGGCGTGCGGGGAATTTCTCGGCTGTGCGCTTGATGAAGGCGGCCAGGCTGTCCACGTTGTTGAGCGGATACTGGGTGTCGGCATATTCCCTGCCGTTCATGACGGCGAAGGCATCCTCGTAGGTTTTCTTCGTACCTGCGCCAGTGGTTTGCACTATAGTCCGTTCGCTCTCGGGGATAGTCTTCGTCTTGTCTATCTTCTCCGAATCGAAATACCATGTCTTGTCGACCGTCTCGGGCTGGTCATCGAACATCAGGCTGACGCTTGTCTTCATCAAGCCCGCAATGTTCACCTTTTTTCCTACCAGTCCTTGCTGATAGTTGTAGGCAAGTCTTGCCAAATCGACACAATCCTCCGGGTCGCACTTGCCAGACATGCCCCAGAAGATGACCGTGTAGTCGGCCGTCTCCGTGTCGGGGGTCACGGGGGCTTCAGGATCCGCGGAGCCGGCATCATCGCTGCTGCACGACACGATGGCGAAGCCAAATGCCAGAGCGGCCGTCCACATGAAAAGTTTCTTTCTCATAAATACTGATTTTTAATTGATATATTAAGGCTTTTTGCCTTTTTGATGGCGCAAAGGTAGTGAAAAAAGTGACAATGGCCAAGCTTTTGATGACAAATTTGCTATTGCGGGCATGATTTCGGCCGTTTTTACATGTCTTGAACTGATGCCTACAGTTTAAAGCACAGCTACTTGCTTGAGTGGTACGGCGGGGGCGCTTGAGCCTACTTGCTTGAGTGGTACGGCGAGGGCGCTTGAGCCTACTTGCTTGAGTGGTACGGCGAGGGCGCCGTACCTCCTATGAATGCCTTTTCCGGCGAGGAGGGGTAACTGTAGGAGGTACGGCGCCCCCGCCGTACCACTCACGCAAGGAATTGTAGCTTTGCCCATGAGAAATGTACCAACTTATTTTTTAATCATTACTAAGCATAAACTGCTCCAGCTTCAGCAAGTCGCCATTCTCTGCCCCAAGCCTGCCGCCCAGCCTGCGGGTGAGGCTGTCGCTTACGGTGGAGGCCTTGATGGGGGTATGGTCTTTCTTCTCGCCCAGCGGGAGGCCGCAGTCGTCGGTAAGGAACGAGAGGTAGGCAGAGCCTGCCGACGGGAGGCGGTAGCCCAGCCTGTCTTCCCAATACTGCTTGAAGGCGTGGATGGAGCGCAGCGCGATGTTGTCTGTGGTGCTGTCTATCACCACCGACGAACGGTTTCTGCCGGCCAGATAGCTGCGGAACACCCCGGCCCAGTGGCGGGTGAGATTCTCGTCCTTCCCGCCGTCGGCCAGGGAGAAGAGCACGGTGCCCTTCCTGCCCTTCTGCTTGCCGGCCTTCGTTATCGAGGTCTTCAGCCTGCCGGCGCAGTCGGTGAATGTCACGGCCGACTTGAGCATATACTCCACGAGCCAGTCGTTCACCTCCCCGTTGTGGCGCAGGTAGTAGGGATGGGTGGTTATCTCGCCCACCATCCTGTGGAATCCCGCCATGTTCTCGGCCAGCTGCCCCATGAGCAAGGCTCTGAGGGAGGCGTAGAAATCGCCCTCGGCCGAGGGGATGCGGCCCAGCTTGACGAGGCAGGTGAGCAGGAACACCAGCACCAGGCCCGTGGCGCGGTCTACCTCCGCCTCGGGAGCCCCGTCTGCCAAGCCGGCCAGCTCCAGCCGCTGCTCATACCAGGCGTTGCCTATGCAAGCCATCGCCTCGTAGTCGTCCTCCTGGCGGCTTATCCTGTCGAGCCACGCCATCACCAGCTGGAACACTTCCTCGGGCTGCAGGCGAAGCTTGTCGAAGCTGGCGGCATAAGGCAGGCAAATGTGGCGCACCACGCCGTAGAGGGCATTGTCGCTGTATACCCGGCCTATCTCACTTCTTGATGTGGCGCTTACTCTTTCCATCGGCTTCCTCCTCTCTTTCTATTTCCTTGAGTTCCTGGTAGATCTTGTCAAACCACTCCTTGATCTTCTGCCACCGCTCCTGCAAGGGGATTTTCTCCTCTCCCCCGTCGCCCAGTATCCTTTTGTCCATCTGATAGACGGCGGGGGCGTCGACGGCCGACGACACCTCCAAGCCATTGCTGAGCCTGGCCTTGATGACGTAGCCGTTCTGGCAGGCCAGGTGTACCACCCGGCCCCAGTTTTCCCTCACCCTGTCCACATCCAGCCACCTGCCGTCGCCGCCCGCGCCGAAGCCAAACCGGGCGCCGTCGGCACCCGTCTTCCTGACCATCTGCAGGAAGGAGGAGAGGAAGGCCTGCTCGTCGTCGCTCACATCGAGGGGAAAGGAGGTGCCCACGTCGGGTATCTCCACCGACAACGACTTGAGCCGGGTGGCTCCGGAGATGCACTTCTGCTCTATCCGGTACCAGAACCGGCGCGACAAGGAGGCGGCGCGCAGCCTTACCCCCCATTCGGTGATGTGCTGGTTGAAATAACGCTCCAGCCCCTGGCTCACGGTGCCTACGTTGGAGAAAGCCCTGCTCTTGCGCTCGATGGCCACGAGTATGTAGTCGAGGGGATGCCTGAAGTCGAACACCACGTTGAAATAGGGATAGTCTTTCACTTTGTTCTCCTTGTGGGTGCCCTTGGCGGTCAGCGTCTCAAGCGTCTCCTTGCTCATACGGGTATACACGATGCAGGCGTCCAGCTTGTCGGGCGGGTCGGCTTCCACGGGATGGGAGTTTCCGTCGAGAAAGGTCATCTTCTCGTCGATACAATCGAAAAGCTGCCGGGCGGCCCGCAGCTTTTCTTCATCGGATATACTGGTGCCCAGCCCCTCAAACTGCGAGTTGAAGGTGAGCCGGAACACATGAAAATTACTACTATTATCGTTCATTGGTTTAAAATGTTATTCAACAGCACAAAGGTACGAAAAAAAATCGGAACCCGCCACATTTTTCACGAAAAAAATCACTCTCGCCGCCCATTATTTTCAACCCAGGGAAATCGGGGCGGTGAAAAGGTGAAAAAGTGAAAAGGTGAAAAGGTGAAAAGTGAATTTTCACGCATCTCCATCAGCAGGGAATGGAAAACATAAGGGGTAGTAGCTACGCGCGTACCTTATTATATATATATCAATACTCTTCCATTATATATTTGTCAATACTCTTCCCTGTGCCCCCCGGGGCATACATTTTTCACTTTTTCACCTTTTCACTTTTTCACTTTTTCACTTTTTCACCTTTTCACTTTTTCACCTTTTCACTTTTTTCACCTTCTCCCTTTCGTCGGCCTTCACCTACCCCTCTACGGCCGCCTCCCGATGCAGCCCCGCCTGCGCCTCCATGCAGCCCCGGCCGCATCCCGACGCCGACAGGCCCGCATGGCCACGCAGAAACTCCCCCCCCTGGCATGGAGGCCCGAAAAACATCGAAAATCTTCTGCCTGTACGGTTGGATTTTCAAGACACACTGAGGAGAAATCGCTTGATTGGTCAATCTTGCTGGAGTGGTACAGCGAGGGCGCTTAGATTTCACTTGCTGGAGTGGTACAGCGAGGGCGCTGTACCTCCTACAGTTACCCGCACTTGCCAGAAAGGGCATTCATAGGAGGTACGGCGCCCTCGCCGTACCAAGCAGGAGGGTATTGCGACCTCGCCAAGCAAAGGATGTACCGTGTGAATCCGTACTAAACAACCTTACGGGTCGAAAATCTTCTTCACGACATTCAGGACAACTATTGCATTTCCGGAAAAAATGTAGTATCTTTGCAGTGTCATTCAGAAAGAACTGAACTGGCCGCTAAAAAAACATTATCCACATTTGTAGAACCACTAAAAAAGAAAGGAAAAGATGAAAAAGGAAACTTGGAAGACCATCCTGCAAGTAATCGTCAGCGTGCTGACCGCACTTGCCACGTCGCTGGGCGTAACCAGCTGCATGAATCTCTGATTTTTTTTAAACATTATCAACTCTAAATTACCACAAGACTATGAGTATCAAAGTAAAAGCCATCGAGCGCAACGTGGCGTTCGAGAAGGGAAAGGAAAAGAGGGCCTACGTGATGCAGGCCGAGCTCTACAGCCAGCTCAACGCCAACAAGGTGATAGAGGAGGCATCCGTGAGAAGCGGACTCTCCAAGGCTGTGATCAACGCGGGATGGACCGCCATCGGCGACGTCATCTCGGCATGGGCCACCGAGGGCCACAGCGTGGCCATCCCGGGACTGGGCACCCTCCGCTTCGGCCTCAACTCATCGGCCGTGGACGACGTGAACCTGGTGAGCGCCAACCTCATCAGCCGCCGCTACATCATCTTCACGCCAAGCGTGGCCATCAAGAAGGAGCTGCAGCAGACCTCGGTCAACATCACTTGCTACGACCGCAACGGCAAGGTGGTGAAGCAGGTGACCTCGGCCGACAAGGACACTGACGACACCGGCGGCAGCTCGAAGACCGACACCGGCGGCAGCTCAAGCACGGACACCGGCAAGACCGACACCGGCGGCGGCGACTCCGGCTCCGAGAGCACCCCATTGGAATGAGAGAGGGGGCATCCGGCCCCCAGACTCTCTGAAGAAACCAAAAAAAGAAAGCCTTCCTCCCAGAGATTGGGGGGAAGGCTTTTTGGTTTCGCACTTTGTTTTGTATTCTTTTGGATTGAATGGTATCTGTAGGAGGTGCGGCGACCCCGCCGCACCATTATATCTGCATCGGGCAATTTCCTTGAGAGTGGTACAGCGGGGGCGCTGTACCTCCTATGGCTGTACCTCCTATGGCTGGCTGTAGGAGGTGCGGCGACCCCGCCGCACCATTACATCTGCATCGGGCAATTCCCTTGAGAGTGGTACAGCGAGGGCGCTGTACCTCCTA
>CAVGLH010000077.1:0-10859 GCA_963630065.1 Bacteroides fragilis
GGACATCACAACTTTTCTACCAATAGATGAATTGATTAACCACATAAATGATTGATTTTAAATATTTAACTGTTTGAAACTAATTTATTTCCATTTCCTTTACTTTTCCTCCGTTCCTACATATTCTATTTACATCTTCCACAGGCGATACCTACATCTAGGCATTTTGCAATCCTCATTTGTAGGTATGTTTTCGCAACTGTGCTGCAAAATTACTATATTTTGATGATTTATCAAAGTATTTTTGCCAAAATTTCAATTAAAAGTAGTACTTTTGCCGAAAATTAGAAAAAATATAGATTAGATACAGATTATGAAATTCAATTATGACGTACTTGTTATCGGTGGCGGACACGCCGGCTGCGAGGCTGCAGCGGCCTCTGCCAACATGGGCGCAAAGACCTGCCTGATAACAATGGACATGAACAAGATTGGACAGATGAGCTGCAACCCGGCCGTGGGCGGAATCGCCAAGGGACAAATCGTAAGGGAGATTGATGCGCTCGGCGGACAAATGGGAATTGTAACCGACAGGACCGCCATCCAGTTTCGCATGCTCAACATCGGAAAGGGTCCGGCCGTGTGGAGCCCGAGGGCGCAGTGCGACCGAGGAAAATTCATATGGGAATGGCGCACCATCCTCGACCACACTGACAACCTGGACATCTGGCAAGACCAGGCCGACGAACTGCTCGTAGAGAATGGCGAGGCCATCGGCGTACGCACCATATGGGGCGCCGAGTTCTACGCCAAGAGCATCATCGTCACCGCCGGCACCTTCCTCAACGGACTGATGCACGTGGGCAGGAAAATGGTAGAAGGCGGAAGATGCGCCGAACCTGCCGTGCATCATTTCACGGAGAGCATCACCCGATGGGGAATCACTTCGGCAAGGATGAAAACGGGAACGCCCGTCCGCATCGACAAGCGGAGCGTTCACTTCGAGGACATGGAGGTGCAACCAGGCGACTCCGACTTCCACCAGTTCTCCTACATGGGCGAACATCGCAAACTGGAGCAACTGCCCTGCTGGACTTGCTACACCAACCAGAAAGTACACGATACGCTGAAAAGTGGTCTCGACGACTCACCTTTATATAATGGTCAAATCCAGAGTACGGGGCCGCGCTACTGTCCGAGCATCGAGACCAAGCTCGTCACCTTCCCCGACAAAGACCAGCACCCACTCTTCCTGGAACCAGAGGGAGAAGACACCAATGAGATGTACTTGAACGGTTTCTCATCAAGCATGCCGATGGACATCCAGTTGAAAGCCCTCCACGAAATCCCAGCACTGAGAGACGCAAAGATTTATCGACCAGGCTACGCCATCGAATACGATTACTTCGACCCCACCCAACTGAAACACTCGTTGGAATCAAAAATCATCAAGGGTCTCTTCTTTGCCGGACAAGTGAACGGAACCACCGGTTATGAGGAAGCGGGAGGCCAAGGCACAGTGGCCGGCATCAACGCCGCCCTCCACTGCACTGGCGGCAAGACCTTCGAGATGGCGAGGGATGAGAGTTACATCGGCGTGCTCATCGATGACCTCACCACAAAAGGAGTTGACGAACCATACCGCATGTTCACCTCCCGAGCCGAATACCGCATCCTGCTCCGTCAGGACGATGCCGACGCGCGACTTACCGAGAAGGCCTACGAGCTGGGTATAGCCAAGCGCGACCGCTACGACTGGTGGTTGGAAAAGAAGGAAGCCATCGAAAGAATCATCGACTTCTGCGCCAACCATCCCATCAAGAAAGACGACATCAACCCGAAGCTCGAAGCACTCGGCACCACCCCTCTCCGCGCTGGCTGTAAACTCATCGACCTGGTGGCTCGTCCGCATCTCACGCTTCAAAACTTGGCGGAGATTATTCCGGAACTTAAAGCCGCAATCAACGCTCCCAACAACCGCAAAGAAGAGATTGCCGAGGCTGCGGAAATCAAGATGAAGTACAAGGGCTACATCGAGCGCGAACGACTCATCGCCGACAAGATGCACCGACTGGAGAATATCAAGATCAAGGGACGCTTCAACTACTCCGAACTGCACGAAATCTCCACCGAAGGAAGGCAGAAGCTCCAGCGCATCGACCCAGACACCTTGGCCCAAGCAAGCCGCATCCCAGGAGTCTCCCCGAGCGACATCAACGTGATGCTCGTACTGCTGGGAAGATAAGCCCAGGCGCTCGACGAGACAAGTCTGGCAAAAGCCTACGGGACACACCTATACACAAAATGTTCCACGTGAAACGACCCATATTCAAAGCATTTGAGACACAAACGATTAAGCCGAGTTGCATCAAGTGTTTTATGGTTAAAGTAAAACTTCTGACTGGCGTGAAACAAAGACAGTAAAATGCGAAGAAAACAACAAAAAACGAGTAAGAAAATACATATAATACAAACATTATAAAAGCAATGAACAATCAGTTATTATTAGACAATCTGCGCTGCATTCCAGATTGGCCTATCAAGGGTGTGAACTTCCGCGATGTGACCACCCTGTTCAAGAATCCAGCAACTCTCAAGGAGATTTGCGACGAGCTTTATGAACTCTACAAAGACAAGGGAATCACCAAAATCGTGGGCATAGAATCACGCGGCTTCGTACTATCCTCAGCCCTTGCCGTTCGCCTCGGCGCAGGTGTAGTGTTGTGCCGCAAACCCGGCAAACTTCCTTGCAAAACTATACAGGAAAGTTATGCCAAGGAATACGGCATTGACACCATCGAAATCCATGAAGACGCCATCGACGAAAACGATGTGGTGCTACTCCACGACGACCTTCTCGCCACCGGCGGAACCATGAAGGCAGCATGCAATCTGGTGAAGAAATTCCACCCAAAGAAGGTGTACGCAAACTTCATCATCGAGTTGATTAACGAGGGATTCGAGGGCCGAAGCACCTTCGATAAAGATGTAGAAGTAACAACTCTGATACAGTTGTAAGAACACTTGGCGTTGCAGTTTCACGTGAAACCGCAACGCCTATTTTGTCTTAAAACATAGCAAAAGCAACATGACAAAACAAGAGAATGAGGAGCGTTTGGCCCGGCTGAAGAACATCGTTTTGAGTATGCCGGAGAAGCCCGGAAGCTATCAATACTACGACGAAAGCCACACGATTATCTATGTAGGAAAGGCTAAAAATCTGAAACGAAGGGTGTCTTCCTACTTCCATAAAGAGGTGGACAGGTACAAGACAAAGGTGCTTGTATCGAAGATTTTCGACATCTCCTACACGGTGGTAAACACAGAGGAAGATGCGCTTTTGCTGGAAAACAGTCTCATCAAAAAGTACAATCCCAAGTATAATGTGTTGCTGAAAGACGGCAAGACCTACCCCTCCATTTGCGTGACCAACGAGTATTTTCCACGCATTTTCAAGACCCGCCACATCAATAAAAAGGTGGGGACTTTCTTCGGCCCTTACCCTCATCTGGGCAGCATGTACGCCGTTTTGGAGATTATCAAGAAGCTTTATAAGCCCCGTACTTGCCGTTTTCCCATCACCAAAGAAGGCGTGGCCGAGGGCAAATATAAGCCTTGTCTGGAGTACCATATCCACAACTGCGGTGCCCCTTGCATCAACAAGCAGAGCTATGAAGAATACCAGGAAAACATGCGTCAGGCTCGTGAAATTCTCAAGGGAAACACACGGGAAGTGGGCAAATATCTATATGATTTGATGATGAAAAACGCCGAGTTGTTGCGCTTCGAGGTAGCCGAGGAATACAAGAAAAAGTACCAGTTGCTGGACGAATTTGAGGCGAAAAGCGAGGTGGTGAGCCACACGATTACCGACGTGGATGTCTTCACCATTGTCAACGATGATGCCAACAAAAATGCCTTCATCAACTACATCCACGTAAAGAACGGCACCATCAACCAGAGTTTCACCTACGAGTACAAGCGCAAGTTGGAAGAGAGCGACGAGGAGCTTTTGATTACCGCCATCCCCGAGATTCGAGACCGTTTCCACTCCACCTCGAAAGAGATTATCGTACCCTTCGAGATGGACTGGAAGCTGAAGGACGCCTCCTTCTTCGTGCCGCAGAGAGGAGACAAAAAGCATCTGCTGGAGCTGTCGGAGATGAACTGCAAGCAGTACAAATTCGACCGCTTAAAGCAAGCAGACAAGCTTAATCCGGAGCAAAAACAGACCCGACTGATGAAGGAGCTGCAGGCGAAACTGAAGTTGCCGAAGCTTCCGTATCAGATAGAATGCTTCGACAATTCCAACATCTCGGGCACAGATGCCGTAGCTGGCTGCATCGTATATAAAGGTATGAAACCAAGCCGCAAGGACTACCGAAAATACAACATCAAGACCGTAGTAGGCCCCGACGACTACGCCTCCATGCAGGAGGTGGTAAGGCGCAGATACAGTCGTATGATGGAAGAAAAAACGCCCCTGCCAGACCTCATCATCACCGATGGCGGAAAGGGGCAAATGGACGTGGTGCGCGAGGTAATCGTAGACGAATTACACCTCGACATCCCCATCGCCGGACTTGCCAAGGACGACCGTCACCGCACCAACGAACTACTCTACGGTTTTCCGGCCCAAACCATCGCTCTCCCCCCAGAGAGCGAGCTTTTCAAGGTATTGACACAGATACAAGACGAGGTGCATCGCTACGCCATCACCTTCCACCGCGACAAGCGTAGCAAGCACGCCCTACACTCGGAGCTGGACGACATCAAGGGCATCGGCCCCAAGGCAAAGGAAGCCCTTCTGGCCAAGTTTAAGAGCGTGAAGAAGATGAAAGAAGCCAGCCTGGAAGAGCTAGCCGAGGTGTTGGGAGCCCACAAAGCAGAGATTCTGAATGCCTATTTTAGGCAAAAAGAGGAAAATAATCCATCGTAAAAGATGATTATATGAAATAAAAGCAGTATATTTGCAAAAGAAAAAAGCAAATTGAACAGAAGAAAGAAATGAGAATCGTAATACAACGTGTGCAACACGCCTCCGTGACCATTGAGGATGCCGTAAAATCGGCCATCCGGCAAGGCTATCTCATCCTACTCGGCATCGAGGAAACCGACACGTCGGAAGACATAGATTGGTTGGTGAGAAAGGTAATCGGACTCCGTGTTTTCGACGACGAAAACCATGTGATGAACCGCTCCATCATGGACATTGAGGGCGAAATACTGGTCATCAGCCAGTTCACCCTCTTCGCCAGTTACAAGAAAGGCAACCGCCCCAGTTGGCTCAGAGCCGCCAAGCACGAGATCAGCGTTCCGCTCTATGAGGAGTTCTGCAAGAAACTCTCGGAGGCTCTTGGAAAGCCAGTGGGAACAGGCGAATTTGGTGCCGACATGAAGGTGGAATTGCTCAACGACGGCCCCGTCACCATCTGCATGGACACCCATAACAAGGAGTAAAAAGCAAGGAGAATCATGACAATAAAGGAAGCACAGGAAGCCGTGGACAAATGGATTAAGGAATACGGCGTAAGATATTTCAGCGAACTGACCAACATGGCTTGCCTCACGGAAGAAGTGGGCGAACTGGCCCGCGTCATCGCCCGCAAATACGGCGACCAAAGCTTTAAGAAAGGCGAAAAGCCCAACCTAGGCGAGGAAATGGCCGACATCCTATGGGTGCTTATCTGCCTGGCCAACCAAACAGGCGTTGACCTGACGGAAGAGCTCCAAAAAAGCTTTGAAAAAAAGACAAAAAGGGATGCTGAAAGACATAAGAACAACCCGAAATTGGGGGAAGAGTAAAAGGTGAAGAGGGAAGGTTTCCAAGTGCCTTTCTCCGTATCAAGTTTACCTCAAGTTTACCTCAAGTATACCTTTGCTCCATACAAAGTCTGTCTTTGCTCCGCATCAAGCCATAGAAGTCGAACCATCATTCAACATTAAACATTTAACATTATAAATAAATGAACAGTATCAAAGACCAAGTTCTTGCACAGCAGCAGGGACAGTATAGTGAAGCTGACGACAAATACTTGTCGGTTTTGAAGCAGTACAACTGCGACCTCAAAGATGAGGAAGTAGCCGCTGAAGTGAAGAAAATCCTCGACGAGAAAGTAGCCGAGAACGACACCTTGGAGGTGAAGAAATTCCTCCTGGGAAGTGTGGAATTGACCTCTCTCCATACCGAAGACACGGAGGAGAGCATCCTGAAAATGATTGAAAAGGTGAACCAGTTTGCCCACGATTATCCAGATCTTCCCCATGTGGCTACGGTCTGCACCTACCCCAACTTCGCAGGTCTCATCAGCCAGAGCCTGGAGGTTGACGGCGTGGAAATCGCAGTGGTAAGCGGCAATTTCCCATCTTCCCAGACCTTCATCGAGGTAAAGGTGGCAGAGACAGCCCTAGCACTCAGAGACGGTGCCACAGAGGTAGACATCGTGATGCCCGTAGGCAAGTTCTTCAGTGAGGACTACGAGGGGCTCTGCGACGACATCCAGGAGCTCAAGGAGACTTGCGGAGAACATAAGATGAAGTGCATCCTGGAGACAGGCGACCTCAAGACCTGCAGCAATATCATGAAGGCTTCCGTCCTCGCCATGTACGCCGGATCCGACTACATCAAGACATCCACGGGCAAGGAGAAGGTTTCAGCCACTCCAGAGGCTGCCTACGTGATGTGCCAGGCCATCAAGGCTTACTATGCAAAGACAGGCATTCAGATAGGTTTCAAGCCGGCCGGCGGCCTCAACACCGTTCATGACGCTGTGGTTTACTACACCATCGTGAAGGAAGTCTTGGGCGAGAAATGGCTCACAAACCAATGGTTGCGCCTCGGCACCTCACGCCTCACGAACCTCCTCTTGAGCGAGATTCTGGGCAAAGAAATCAAGTATTTCTAAAAAGAAAGAATGTCGTACTACCCTATCTCCAAAGGTGGTACGACATTAACATAAAAGGGCGTTACTTCTTTCGCTCGATCACAAAGTTGAGATAAGCCTTCAAGGCTTCATGGATACCTTCGTCCTCCACATAAGTATCAAGGAAATTCATACACTCTGCATGGAAGTCCCACATACGCTTGTCAGCATATTCTATTCCCCCATTCTCCTTGGTAAAGAGCACCAACCGGTTGATTTCCTCCGCAGAAATGTCTCTTGATTTCACCTTTCTGGCCAACGCCATCATCTCCTCGTCACCCGTAGACTTCAAGGCATAGATAACCGGCAAGGTAAGCTTTCCCTCAACCATGTCGTTGCCCGTGGGCTTGCCTATCTCCTTAGAATCGTAATAATCAAAGATATCGTCGCGTATCTGGAAGATGATGCCTAGGTTTTGGCCAAAGCGTTTCGCTTCCTCTACTTGCACGGCAGAAGCATTCGCCGACAAGGCGCCGATGCCCGCACAAGCCTCGAACAATGCAGCTGTCTTCTGCTTAATCACTTGATAATAAATCTCTTCCGAAATTTCCTCATTGCTAATACTATTCAATTGAAGTATCTCGCCATTCGACAATGTTCTTCCCAACTCTGCCAGATAACGTACGATTTCCTCAGAATGAGAATAAGAGACGTGGAGCAAAGCAGTAGAAAGAATGTAATCACCCACCAATACGGCCACCTTATTATTATAAGCGGCATTCACACTCGACTGTCCGCGTCGCTCCTCACTCTCGTCCACCACATCATCGTGCACCAAGGAGGCTGTATGAAGAAGTTCCAATCCCACAGCCGAATGCTGGGTGACACTGGAAATCTTTCCAAAGTTGCGGGCCATCAACAAGATGAGCATAGGTCGCATACGCTTTCCGGAGCGTTGACGTATGTGATCGAGCGCCTGAGAAAGGAGTCCGTCGGCATGCATCAAAGACTTGTTGAACAAGTCTATGAAATCCGCCAATTCTGCCTCTATAGGCTTCTTGATAAGTGATAAATAGTCCATTTAATATGAGTAAATCTGCTTTATTTCTGAAAATTGGTACAAAATTAATCAATTCTTCTTGAAATATCGCATTTTTTTAGTAATTTTACACCACAAAAATGAATATTATGGATAAATTGTTCCTTTTAGACGCTTATGCGCTCATTTATAGGTCGTATTACGCCTTCATCAAGTCCCCTCGCATCAACTCGAAGGGACTCAACACTTCGTGCGTAATGGGGTTCTGCAACACCCTCAACGAGATTCTCACCAAGGAGAAACCTACCCACATCGCAGTGGCTTTCGACCACGGCAAAACGTTCCGCCACGAGGCTTTCCCTGAATACAAAGCCCAGCGCGAGGAGACACCGGAAGACATCAAACTCTCGGTGCCCATCATCAAGAATATCCTGGAAGCTTACCGCATCCCCATCCTTCAGGTGGATGGTTTTGAGGCGGACGACATCATCGGCACGGTGGCCATACAGGCCGGAGAGAAAGGCATCGAGACTTACATGCTCACCCCCGACAAAGACTATGGCCAGCTGGTTCGCGACAATGTCTTCATGTTCCGTCCCCGTCACGGTGGCGGCTATGAGAAACTGGGCGTTGCCGAGATTGAGGAGAAATATGGCATCTCTTCCCCACTCCAAGTCATCGACCTCTTGGCATTGATGGGAGATTCCGCCGACAACTTCCCGGGGTGTCCTGGTGTCGGCGAGAAGACTGCCGTGAAACTCATCAACGAATTTGGCAATGTGGAGAACTTGATAGAAAATTCCAGTCAGATAAAAGGCAAGCTCCGTGAAAAGGTGGAAGGTGCAGTGGAGGATATCAAGATGTCAAAGTTCCTCGCCACCATCAAAACCGATGTTCCGGTAGACTTGAAGATGGACGACTTGAAAATGTCAGAGCCCGACAATGCCAAGCTCGACGAAATCTTCGCTGAACTGGAGTTTAAATCCTTCGCCAACAGGATTCTTAAAAAACCTCAAAAGGTGCAAACAAAACCTAGCGGAGAGCTCGATCTGTTTGGCGCAGAGCAAGGCGACGGGCAAGAAGAAGATAAAAACACGAGTTTTGAGACCATTAAAACAGTAGAACATAAATACAAACTCATTGAGACAGAAGAAGATGCTAAGCAGCTTTGTGATTATTTATTTACATCACAAGTCCTCAGTCTAGACACCGAGACCACTTCCACCTCTGCCATCGACGCAGAATTGGTGGGATTGAGCTTTGCCGTGAAGGAAAAAGAGGCATTCTACGTGGCCATTCCCGCCAATCGTGAAGAAGCCTTAAAATTCGTAAATATCTTCAAACCGCTCTACGAGAACCCAGAAATCCTCAAAGTAGGCCAAAACATCAAGTACGACTATGAGGTGCTGATGAACTATGGAGTGGAGATAGCTGGAAAAATGTTCGACACGATGCTCGCCCACTACATCATCCAGCCCGAGCTCTATCACAACATGGACTATCTGGCAGAAGTCTTCCTCCACTACCAGACCATCCACATCGAAGAGTTGATTGGTCCGAAGGGCAAGAACCAAAAGTCGATGCGCGACCTCGCTCCATCCGAAGTCTACGAGTATGCAGCAGAGGATGCCGACATCACACTTCGCTTGAAGAACGTGCTCGAACCCAAGTTGAAGGAGATTGATTGCGAGGAATTGTTCTGGAATGTAGAGATGCCGCTCGTGCCAGTGCTCGCCCACATGGAGATGAACGGCGTATGTGTCGACACCAACACCCTGAAGGAAACATCAAATAATCTTACCAACCGACTGAGCGAGATTGAACACCATATCTACGAGTTGGCTGGCGAATCGTTCAACATCGGGTCGCCAAGACAAGTAGGCGAAATCCTCTTCGGCAAAATGAAGATTGTGGAGAAACCCAAGAAGACCAAGACAGGACAGTACGTGACGAGCGAAGAGGTGTTGCAGCAGCTCCGCAGCAAGAGTCCTATCATAGATGAGATACTGAACTACAGAGGATTAAAGAAACTTCTGAGCACCTATGTAGATGCTCTTCCAAAGCTCATCAACCCTCGTACGGGCCACATCCACACCTCATTCAACCAGGCCGTCACCGCCACGGGTCGTCTCTCATCCAGCGACCCTAACCTGCAGAATATACCAGTGCGCGATGACGACGGCAAGGAGATACGCCGTTGCTTTATCCCAGAGCCAGGATGTCTGTTTTTTTCAGCCGACTATTCGCAGATAGAGCTACGCATCATGGCCCACCTGAGCGAGGACACCAACATGGTGGAAGCCTTCCGCGAGGGGAGCGACATCCATGCCGCTACCGCCGCCAAGATATGGCACGAGGGCATTAGTCAAGTAACTGATGCCCAGCGCAAAAAGGCGAAGACCGCCAACTTCGGCATCATCTACGGAATCACCACCTTCGGACTCGCTCAGCGCATGAACATCGACAACAAGGAGGCGAAGCAAATCATAGAGGATTACTTCCGCACCTTCCCCGGTGTGCAGGCTTACATGGAGAAGTCGAAGGAGATGGCACGAGAGAAAGGCTATGCCGAAACCATCTTCCACCGCCGCCGCTATCTGCCGGACATCAACAGCAAGAACGGCACCGTACGTGGTTTCGCCGAGCGCAACGCCATCAACGCCCCTATTCAAGGCTCAGAGGCCGACATCATCAAAGTAGCGATGATTCGCATCTTCAACCGCTTCAAGGCCGAGGGCATCAAGAGCAAGATGATTATCCAGGTGCACGACGAACTCAACTTCTCCGTCTATCCCGAAGAAAAGGAAAAGGTGGAGAAAATCGTAGTGGAGGAAATGCAGAATGCCTACCATCTCAGCGTGCCATTGGTGGCCGATGCCGGATGGGGCAACAACTGGCTGGAAGCACACTAAGTGACGATAAAAAAATAACTTGGTACAGCGAGGGCGCTGTCTCTTTGGATTGGTACAGCGAGGGCGCTGTACCTCCTACAGTTACCCATACTTGCCAGAAAAGGC
>CAVGLH010000078.1:0-10826 GCA_963630065.1 Bacteroides fragilis
TTGAGCAGACGAATCATCGCCACGCCACATTCATGCTTCAATGGTTCCATTCTCTCTAGTTTCCTTATTAATTTGTTTAAATTGAACTATGTTCTAAAAAAAAGGGAATCGTCAAGAAATGGCGAATCCCTTTATCTATATCATTCAACGGTAACTGACTTCGCCAAGTTTCTTGGTTGGTCAACATCTTTTCCTTTACAAACAGCCACATGATAGGCCAAGAGCTGCAACGGAATGGTAGCCAACAAAGGCTCAAGGCATTCCAATGTCTCGGGCAGTTCGATCACTTCGTCGGCTATCTTGGAGATAGTCTCGTCTCCCTTGCTCACGATGGCGATGACGCGGCCATTGCGGGCCTTCACCTCCTGAATGTTCGACAACACCTTCTCGTACATGAAGTTGTGGGTGGCGATAACCACCACGGGCATATCGCTGTCGATGAGGGCGATAGGACCATGCTTCATCTCTGCCGCTGGATAACCCTCGGCATGGATGTAGCTGATTTCCTTCAACTTCAACGCACCCTCCAAAGCCACAGGATATTGGAATCCGCGACCCAGATAGATGAAGTTGCGAGCGTAGGTGAAGGTACGGCTCAAGTCGGCTATCTTGTTGTTGAGCTTCAGCACTTCCTTCATCTTGGAAGGAATATGCCAGAGCTGCTCTGTTATCTTCTGGTATTCAGCATCGCTGATGGTACCTTTCTCGTTTCCGATGGCGAGAGCCAAGAGGATGAGAACAGTCACCTGACCGGTGAAAGCCTTGGTGGAAGCGACGCCAATCTCCGGACCTACGTGGATGTAGGTACCCGTATCTGTTTCGCGGGCGATGGAAGAGCCGATAGAGTTGCAGACACCATAGATAAAGGCACCTGCCTGCTTGGCCAACTTGATGGCAGCCAAGGTATCAGCCGTCTCACCACTCTGTGAGATTGCGATAACAAGGTCGTCCTTTGTCACCACGGGGTTGCGATAGCGGAACTCCGAAGCATATTCCACCTCTACCGGCACGCGGCAGTAGTTTTCAATCATCTGCTTGCCGATAAGGCCGGCGTGCCATGAGGTACCACAAGCCACGATGATGATGCGCTTGGCATTCAATATCTCCTGGCGATGGTCGGTGATGGAACTGAGCACCACGCCCATCTCCGTCTCCTTCTTGCAGGTAGCCTCCTCATCGTCGGTCATCACACGAGTCTCCACCGTGCGGCTCACCACACGGCCGCGCATACAGTTGCGCAAGCACTCGGGCTGCTCAAAGATTTCCTTGAGCATGAAGTGGGGGAATCCACCCTTCTCTATCTGTCCGAGGTCGATATCCACAGTCTGCACCTCTGGATTGAGCTTCACATTCTGGATGTTCACCACCTTCAGTGGTTCGCCGAGGCGCATCACAGCGATGTTGCCATCCTCCAGATAAACCACCTGGTCGGTATACTCGATGATGGGGCTGGCATCCGAACCAAGATAGAACTCACCGTCCTTGCCGATACCCACCACCAGCGGACTCTGCTTGCGGGCAGCGATAATCTGGTTGGGGTTGCGCTTGTCGAGCAAGGCAATGGCGTAGGCACCAATCACCTGGCGGAGAGCCACCTGCACGGCAGTAAGCAAGTCGAGGTTCTTCTTCACCTGTATATATTCAATGAGCTGCACGAGCACCTCGGTGTCGGTATCGCTCTTAAACTCCACACCCTTGCTGATCAAGTTCTTCTTGATGTCGGCATAGTTCTCGATGATGCCATTGTGGATGATGGCAAGATTCTTGCTGGAAGAATAATGGGGATGAGCATTCCTGGCCGAAGGCTCGCCATGGGTAGCCCAGCGGGTATGTGCGATACCCACGGAACCCGAAATATTCTTGTCGGCGCAGTAAGCCTCCAAGTCGGCCACCTTGCCCTTTGCCTTATATACATTCAAGGAGCCGTCCTTGCAGATGAGAGCCACACCCGCAGAGTCGTATCCGCGGTACTCCAATCGCTTCAAGCCCTTGATGAGGGCAGGATAAGCGTCTCCCTTACCTAAATATCCTACAATGCCACACATATTTTATTATATATAATAATCTTTTTTTAAAAATTTCACAAATTCCCTGCTCCTTATCGCAAGATATTGACGAGAAGAGAAGCAATGGAAATCAACGTACCGATAGCAGAAATCATCAATGTGGTCGAAGAACCAATCGCAGAGTTCTGCGCCTTCACCTTGTTGGGCTCCACATAGAGAATGTCGTTCTGCTGGAGATAATAGAATGGCGAGTTGATAATGTTCGCATCATTCAGGTTCAAGCGATGGGTTGACTTCTGGCCGTTAGCATCCTCACGTATCAAGAGCACATTCTCGCGCTTGCCGTAGATGGTCAAGTCGCCAGCCTGAGTCAAAGCCTCGATAACGTTCATCTTCTCCTGCGGAACGGAGATGACCTTAGGACTGTTCACTTCACCCGTCACCACAACACGATAGCTTGCCATACGCACCGTGACAATCGGGTTCTCCTCCTCTGCCAAATATGGTTTCACCTTGCTCTTGATAAGGGTCTCGGCCTGATTCTTAGTCAGTCCACCCACATGCAAGGTGCCGACAACGGGAAATTCGATATTGCCGCTGTTGTCCACCAAATATGCCTGCAAGGAACCTTGGGAAGAAGAAAGCTGGCCACTGGTGCCCAAAGTGTTAGACACGGCGAGGTTGAAAGGCATGGCAGCCTTCGGGTCGGTAGTGATGACCGTGATGGTCAACTCGTCCTTAGGCATAATCTTAGCCTCGTAAAGCATCTTAGAAGCAGCATAACTGATAGAATCTGCGTTTTGGAAATAAGCCACGTTCTTGGTGCTACCGCAACTGCCGAGCATCAAGACCATTGCCAAAGCGACAAGCGCTGAATAAATGAGTTTTTTCATTATCAACTAGTTTCTTTTTACAATAATTGGTGCAAAATTACAGCATTTTTTTGAATGCTGCAAATTTTTGCACCAATATTTATCACAACGCTCTATTTTTCTTGCATTCAAACGTTTTTATTCTCATCCAATGCCGTTGGAAGGCAAATTGAACGTATAGCTGTTGTCGAAAATCTTCTTCACCTTGTTAATTTCCACGAAGGTAGTTCCCCCACCCTCTCCGAAGCTACCGCTCAAGTAGGCTATCTTGTCGTCCTCTCCCAAATAGCCCTTCTGGCGGAGCATACGCACCGCAGCGGTAAACATGTCCTTCGAAGATACATGGTCTTTCTGGTGGATGGGGATGATGCCGTAGCTCAAGTTCAACCAGCGCTGCAGTTTCTCCTTGTAGCAGATGGCCAGCACGGGGTTGGGGCCACGGAAAGCAGCCAGGTCACGAGCCGTCTGGCCAGTCTCACCGTCGGTGATGATGCCGGCCACGCCCAGTTGCTTGGTGGCCTCGATGGCAGCATGGGCCAGGAAGAGCTTCTGGTCTACCTTGCCATCCTCCATGGGATTGATGTCGTTGAGGGGCGACTTGTCCTTCTCGGCCTGCTCGGCGATACGGGCCATGGTCTGCACGGCCTCTACCGGATACTTGCCGCTAGCGGTCTCTCCACTGAGCATCAAGGCATCGGTACGATAGAATATGGCATTGGCGATATCGGTCACCTCGGCACGGGTAGGACGAGGATTCTTTATCATGGTATGAAGCATCTGCGTGGCCACAATCACGGGCTTCTGTGCCTTCACACACTTGGCGATGATGCGGCGCTGGATGCCGGGGATGCGCTCGATGGGCACCTCAATACCCAAGTCGCCGCGGGCAATCATGATGCCATAGCAGGAGTCGATAATCTCGTCGATGTTGTCCACGCCTTCCTGGTTCTCTATCTTGGAGATAATCTTGATGTCGCTGTGATGCTCGTCGAGGATGTCCTGCACGGCCTTCACGTCGGCGGCACTGCGCACGAAGGAGTGGGCGATAAAGTCGATGTCAAGTTCGATGGCAAGGAGGATGTTCCTGCGGTCTTTCTCCGTAAGCGCAGGCAGGTCGATATGCTCACCGGGCACATTCACACTCTTGTGAGCTCCCAGCACACCTTCGTTCTGCACCTCGGCCACCAGCATGGGCCCCTGCACATCCATCACCTTCATATCGAGCTCTCCGTCGTCAAACAGCAAGTCGTCGCCCACCTTCACGTCGGCGGCGATGTCGGGGTAGCTCAGGTTCACGATGTCGTGGGAAGACTCCATCTCGGGCCGTCCGAAGATTTTCACCACGTCACCTATATGATATTGTATGGGTTCCTTCACATCAGTGGTTCGCACCTCCGGCCCCTTGGTGTCAATCATGATGCCGATGTGGGGAGACACGGCCCTTACATTCTTTACTATTGTGCGGATACCTTCCTCCGTGGCATGTGCGGTGTTCATGCGAACCACGTTCATGCCGGCAAAGAAGAGTTTGCGGATGAAATCCTGATCGCATCTACGATCACTGACGGAAGCTACAATCTTAGTTTGTTTCATATATATTTTGTTACCTTATTGATTTCTGCCTTTCGCAATTTGCTTGCAAAGATACGAAGAAATTTCGAGAATGCCGCCATCGGCATCTCATTATTCATTATTAATTATAAATTATTAATTTTCTAGATATCTAGGTCGGGAGCTTTCTCCGCCCCTGCGGCAGCCTCGAACTTCGGCATCACGTCAAAGCGGAAGATTCCGGCTATCAGCGCATTGGGCATTCTTCTCACGGTTTGGTTGTAAGTCTGCACGGCCTCGTTGTACTTGCGACGGGCCTCGCTGATGCGATTTTCAGTTCCCTCTTCCTGCACCTGAAGCGACTTGAAGTTCTCACTGGCCTTCAGTTCGGGATACTTCTCGGCCACTACCATCAACTTGGAGAAGGCACTGGCCAACTCGCTCTGTGCGGCGTTATACTCCTTCAGCTTAGCCTCGGTCAGGTTGCTGGCATCGAGCTTCACCTGTCCCACGGCGGCACGTGCCTTGGCCACCTCCTCGAAAGTCTCCTTCTCATGCTTGGCATAGGCCTTCACAATCTTGGCCAACTGCGGCATCATGTCGGCTCTACGCTGATACTGCGTCTGCACATCGGCCAATGCGGTGGTAGCCTGCTCCTGCTTCTCCACCATACCATTATAGCCGCTAAACACCCATAGCACCAACACTACGAGAACAATCACAACAATCCATTTTTTATTCTTCTTCATATTATTCATTATTAAAAATTAGTAATCCCAACTGTAAATTATCAACCAGGCCGTTTACCAGCTCCCCCCCGAGCCGCCGCCACTAAAGGAGCCTCCGCCGAAAGAACCTCCCGAGAAGCCACCGCCTCCACCACCGCCGGAGAAGCCTCCGCCGCCCATAAAGAACGGCGGAAACCAGTCGTCGCCATGGTTTCCTCGGCGCGACTGCCCACGACCGTTCCCCTTGGGCCTAGGCTTAACCCAGCCCAACTTTTCCAGGACGTAACGCACGAGATGATAGAGCGGTATTCCGAAGAATATGAGAAGCAGGAATACTATCAAGACCCAATCTTCCTCGTCGACCGTCCCCTCGTCCACATTCTCTATTCCGGTGCGTCCGTTTTTCACCTTATTATATATGGCATGGCTCACGGCGGCCACGGCCTCACCCGGCCGGCCCTCGCGCATATACTTCACGATGCAAGCCCGGGCGATGTCGTCGCAGTCCACGTCGGTCAATTCACCCTCCAGTCCGCTGCCGGGAGCGATGAAATACTTGCGGTCTTCTACGGCGATGACTATCACCAAGCCCCGGCGCGTCTTCTTGCTGCCTACACCATATTTGTTGCCCACGTCCTGTGCCATGCGGAAAGCGTCCTGTCCGGCCACCTTGCCCACGACGATGAGCACGTTCTGCACCCCACACTCCCGCTTCAGCCGGCCAAGATAGAAATTGGCCGAGTCCTTCAGTGCCTTGTCCACATACCCGTCGGGATCGGAGACATACTGCGTGGAATCCTTCAAGTAAGGAATGGGCACATTCTCGGCGCTCCACTCCCTCTGGGCAGCCAACGGCAAGACGGCAAAAATCAAGCCGACGACGGCCAAAAAACATCTCTTCCAAACCATATTTTCACTATTTTAGTGCAAAAATACACAATAAAAACCTAATATGCAAATACTTAGAACATTTTTTTTGCAAAAAAAACCTTAACTATTTTGTTATGTCGCAAAAAACTTGTATCTTTGCACACCGATTTGAGATTATAAAATACAAAATAGTAAATTAAATAAGAAATGACCAAAGCAGATATCATCAACGAGGTAGCCATCGCTACAGGTATGCCTAAGAAAGAAGTAGGCATCGTGGTAGAGTCTTTCATGGAGGAAGTGAAGAAGAGCCTCATCGAGAGAAAGGACAATGTTTACTTGCGTGGTTTCGGCAGCTTCAATATCAAGCATCGCGCAGCCAAGACTGCCCGCAACATCTCCAAGAACACCACTCTCACCATCCCGGCTCACGACTTGCCAAGCTTCAAGCCGTCAAAGAGCTTCATCGAAGAAATGCAGAACGCCCAGTAATCCCTACGAGGCGCTGAATCATTCGAGACATCATTTATTATAATAACAATATTTTAAAATTTTAAAATCATGCCAAACGGAAAGAAAAAGAAGGGCCACAAGATGGCCACTCACAAGCGTAAAAAAAGATTGCGCAAGAACAGACATAAGAGCAAGTAAGCTTCTATAGCAAGCATACGATAGCTCTCGGTCAGTTCGTGACTGAGGGGGGTGTGTCAGTTCAGATATGGAGTGACATACCCTTTTTTTGTAATTAACTTTTAAAAGATTATAGAAGAAATATGACAAGCGAAGTTGTAATTGACGTCCAACAGAAGGACATCTCGATAGCCCTCATGGAAGACAAGCAGCTGGTGGAATACCAGAACGAGTCCAGGGAGGCTTCCTTCTCGGTGGGCAACATCTACATCGCAAAGGTTAAGAAACTGATGCCAGGACTTAACGCATGCTTCGTGGATGTAGGTTATGAGCGCGACGCCTTTCTTCATTATCTTGACCTGGGAAGTCAATTCAATTCCTACCAGAAGTACCTTAAGCAAGTACAGAGCGACAGAAAGAAACTTTTCCCATTCTCTAAGGCCAGCAAACTGCCCGACTTGGAAAAGGACGGCAGCATACAGAATGTCCTCAAAGTGGGACAGGAGGTGCTGGTGCAAATCGTAAAGGAACCAATCTCTACCAAGGGACCGCGACTCACGGGAGAAATCTCCTTCGCCGGCCGATACTTGGTACTCATGCCATTCGGTGACAAAGTTTCTGTCTCGTCGAAAATCAAAAGCGGTGAAGAACGCTCCCGCCTCAAGCAGCTCATCCACAGCATCAAACCCAAGAATTGCGGCGTCATCGTCCGCACTGTGGCTGAGGGCAGGAAGGTGGCAGAGCTCGATGCTGAGATGAAAGTCCTGGCGAAGCGTTGGGAGGACACCATCACCAGAGTACAGAAGACCCAGCAACGCCCGCAGATAGCCTTCGAGGAGACTGGAAGAGCCGTCGCTCTCTTGCGTGACTTGTTCAACCCCTCTTACGAGAATATCTACATCAACGACGAAGGGGTGATGAACGAGGTGAAAGACTATGTTTCTCTAATAGCCCCTGAAAAGGCGGGCATAGTCAAACTCTACACCGGTAAGGTGCCCATCTTCGACAATTTCAACATCACCAAGCAAATCAAGGCCGGCTTTGGCCGGGTGGTGAACTACAAGCACGGTGCTTATCTCATCATCGAGCACACCGAGGCGCTGCACGTTGTCGATGTGAACAGTGGCAACCGAACACGCGAGAAGGGGCAGGAAGCGAATGCTCTCGACGTGAACCTCGGCGCTGCCGATGAATTGGCTAGACAGTTGCGCCTCCGGGATATGGGAGGCATCATCGTGGTAGACTTCATCGACATGAACCTAGCCGAAGACCGGCAGTTGCTCTACGAGCGCATGTGCAAGAACATGCAGAAGGACCGTGCCAAGCACAACATCCTGCCGCTGAGCAAGTTCGGACTGATGCAGATTACCCGCCAGCGTGTGCGCCCCGCAATGGACGTGAACGTGGAGGAGACTTGCCCCACCTGCTTCGGCACGGGCAAGATCAAGTCGAGCATACTCTTCACCGACCAACTGGAAAGAAAGATCGACACCCTGGTCAACAAGATTGGCGTCAAGAAATTTACTTTGTATGTAAACCCCTATGTGGCTGCCTTCATCAACAAGGGCTTCGTCTCCATGAAGCGCAGATGGCAGTTTAAGTACGGTTTCGGATTCAATGTGATTCCCTCGCAGAAACTGGCGTTCCTCCAGTACGAATTCTACGACAAGGACAACCAGTATCTTGACATGCAGGAAGAGCAGGAGACGAAGTGAGGCGGTGCTCATACAAACAAGAATCATCAAAAAAAGCTCCATTCGCAGGATTTCTGCGGATGGAGCTTTTTCTTTAGTATTCCACTTCATTGTTCACCATTTTCTCCGTGTCCCATGGTGCCGGGGCACCGCCCAGATAGCGGTGGAACCAGTCGAGATGGGCATTGTAGTAGAGCGGCATCGACTTGAGGTTGCTGGGCCAGTGGCCGTCGTACTTCAGCACGATGAGGCGCGAGGGGATGTTCAGCGTCTGAAGGGCGGTGAAATATTGCAGGCTCTGGGTATACGGCACGCGATAGTCCAGCTCGCCCGTCATCACGAGCGTCGGCGTAGAGAAGTTCTGGATGTATGAGGAGGGCGACCATTTCTCGTAGAGCTTTGAGTTGTAGGGTTGTCCCTCCAGCTCGAAGTTGGGGAACCATACTTCCTCCGTACTTCCCCACATAGACCGCAGGTCGTACACGCCCATCATCGAGGCCAGACACTTAAACCGCTTGGTGTGTCCCTGCAGCCAGTTCATCATGTAGCCGCCGTAAGACCATCCCATCGCTCCCATCCTTGTGGAATCCACATACTCCAGGGTAGCCAACTTGTCCGTCACCTTCATCACGTCCTCAAACACCTTGCCGCCCCAGTCGCCGGAGATGGCGCGGGTGAAAGCCTGGCCGTAGCCCGTAGAACCATGGGGATTGGGATAGGCCACCACGTAGCCTGCCGCAGGATAAACCTGCCAGTCGCCACGGAAGGAGTTCATCCACTGCATCTGCGGTCCGCCATGCACATTTACTATCAAGGGATATTTCTTGCTGGCGTCGAAGTCGTGGGGCTTCACGATAAACACCTGCACCTTGTCGCCGCCGGCACCGTCCACCCAGATGCTCTCCGACGGACGGATGTCCACCTCGTCCTCCAACTTTTGGTTGAGGAAGGTTATCTGCTGCTCCTTGCTGCTTGCCACGGGAGCACCGCTCCACTTCTTCATCTGCTGGCGATAGAGGGCCGAGGGCTTGCCTGTGGTGCTATAGGTGTAATAAACCATTCCCTTGCTGTCGAAGTCAAACTCCGAAATGGCCTTGCCCGTCACCACCGGCGAGATGGTCTGCTTGGCGATGTCGAGCTTGTAGAGGGGCTGTGCGCCCTGCACCTCGCCCAGGAAGAAGATGCTCTTTGAGTCGGGCGACCACTTGTAGCTGTCCACCCAGTTGTCGAACTTCTCTGTGAGCACGGTCGAAGTCTTCGCCTCCCGGTCGTAAACGGCGAGGCGGAAGCGGTCCGACTCATAGCCCGGCACCTGCTGCAGGCGATAGGCGATATACTTGCCGTCGGGCGAATAGGCAGGTGTTCCGTCCCATGCCTTGTTCTCCTTGGTGAGGCACTGCGGCTCTCCCCCATCCACCGACACTGTCCAGAGGTCGGCGTTGGTGCTGGCCTCCTGGTGCTCGTCGTGGTTGGAGACGAAGCAGATTTCCTTGCTGTCGGGAGAGAAGTTGTAGGCGATGCCGCCGCCCAGCATGAAGATGAGCGAGTAGCGGCCGGGAGTCAAGTCCTTGTAGGTCTTGGTCTGCGTGTCGAAGAGGATGAGATGGTTGCAGCGGCCGTCGCTGTAGCTCGTCCAGTGACGGTAGAGCAGTTTGTCGGCGATATGCGCCTGCACAGGGCCCTTCTCCTTCTTCTCCATACGGGCCTTGTTGGCCTTGGCGTCGGCTCCGAGGTCGGGATAAACCTCGGCGGTGAAGGCGATGTAGCGGCCGTCGGGAGACACCACTGGGTTGTCGATGCCCAGTTCATAGTCGGTCAGTTGCTCGCTCTTGCAAGTAGCCAGGTCCATACGGAATATCTGCGCCGAGCCTTTCTCGTAATTGGTATAATAGATACTCTTGCCGTCCTTGCTCCACACGGCAGAGCTGCTCTTGCCGTCCTCGGTGAGGGCACGCACGTGAGTGCCGTCTGCGTTCATCACGTAGATGTCTGAGCTAGACTTCTGGTTCTTCAGGTCGGAGGAGCCGGAAGTGTAGCACACCGTCTTGCCATCGGGCGAAAGACAGACGGAATACACGCTCTTCACCTTGTACAGGTCCTCGATGGCAAACGCCCTTTTCTGTGCGTTTGCCGAAAGCAGCACACTCACAAGCACTGCCGAAAGCATCATTCTCTTATTCATTTCTCTTATATTATTAATGTCTTGTCTCTTTACGGGGGCAAAGTTACAACTTTTCTTCGAAAAACCTAGCTTTTTCAGATTATTTTACTTACCTTTGCCTCATAACTACTGGCCCGATAATCCGCTCGAAGCCGAGGCCGTGAGAGGCGTTCGGATGGCAAGGGTCTCCTCGATGCCGGAGGCATAAGTCACCTTAGCCTTTGCCCTCGGCAACACCTCCACACGCTCATACTTGGCTGGCACCACCACCTTGCCGTCCCTTCCTATCACGCCAAACTTTCCGTCTGGTGCCA
>CAVGLH010000079.1:0-10465 GCA_963630065.1 Bacteroides fragilis
AGGTGGAACAGCTCTTCACCGAACTGAAGAAGGACTACAGCATCGTGATGGTGACCCACACCCTGCGCCAGGCCCTCCGCATAGCCGACCACGTCATCTTCATGTACTTGGGCGAGGTGATAGAGGAAGGAAGCGCCGAAGAGGTATTCAAGCACCCTAAGCACGAACTTACCAAGAAGTACCTCAATGGTGCCTTCAGCTAAAACATCTCGACCTGTACGGTTGCAGATACCCTATTCGTGGTATGTTGCATACTACTATGATGCGATGCAAAATACCCCCCGGCTGGTATGTCACAGGTCGCAAAATCGCAGTACCTTTGCACCCAGAAAAATAACAACAAAAAAGACATAAGATTATGGCACAGATTATCGTGAACGACGAAAAGCAGGAAGTGACACTTCCATTGACATTGGCAGAACTCATCAAGATCAACAAGGTGTTCCAGCCAGAGATGGTCACCATCCAGGTGAACGAGGACTTCGTGGAGAAGGAAGACTACGAGAAGATTCAGCTCAACGAGGGCGACCGCGTGGACTTCCTCTATTTCATGGGCGGAGGAGCTTGCTGAAAGAAAATGCCAGCACTAATACAATAA
Organism: Bacteroides fragilis; assembly: GCA_963630065.1. Lineage (GTDB taxonomy): Bacteria > Bacteroidota > Bacteroidia > Bacteroidales > Bacteroidaceae > Prevotella > Prevotella fragilis_A. The sequence goes on from CAVGLH010000079.1 coordinate 599, forward strand.
ACCCTCGCTAATTGAGTTTATATATATAATAAGGTGAAAGAATTCACCTGCAATATTCATCCATAAAGAAATAGACGATGATAGATTTGACAGAAGAACAAATAGAAAGATATAGCCGCCACATTCTCCTACAGGACGTGGGACTGGAAGGGCAGGAGAAACTCCTCAACGCCAAGGTGCTCATCGTGGGTGCCGGAGGTCTCGGAGCCCCCGCAGCCCTCTACCTTGCCGCAGCAGGCGTGGGGCACATCGGCATCGTGGATGCAGACGTGGTAGACATCAGCAACCTGCAGCGACAGGTGATCCACTTCACCAAGGACGTAGGCGTGAAGAAGGTGGAAAGCGCAAAAGAAAAAATGCTCGCCATCAACCCCGACGTGGAGGTGACCACCTATTATAAGTTTCTCGCCTCCGACAACGCTGAGGAGATTATCAAGCCCTGGGACTTCGTGATCGACGGCACCGACAACTTCCCCGTGAAATTCCTCATCAACGATGCCTGCGTGCGTCTGGGCAAACCTTTCTCCCACGGCGGAATCCTCCGTTTCCAAGGTCAGACGTTCACCCATCTGCCCGGCACCGCCTGCTACCGTTGCTTCTTCAAGGAGCCGCCACCAGCAGGAGCCGTTCCTACTTGTAGTCAGGCTGGCGTGCTCGGTGCCATCGCCGGTATGCTCGGCACTATCCAGGCTGCCGAGGCTCTGAAGTACTTCCTTGGCGTGGGCGACTTGCTCACCGACCGATTGCTCACCTTCGACGCCAAGACGATGAACTTCCGCACCATCAAGGTGAAGAAGCGCAACTCTTGCGAGATATGCGGCGAGCATCCCACCATCGACCACCTCATCGACTACGAGCAGGCCGCTTGCGACCTCAAGCACCATTGACAACAATGTTGAATGTTAAATATTGAATTATTCAGATTGTTATGAAGATTAACGACGACGTGATACAGGTTATCATCGAGCAGGCAAAGAAGGACGCACCCATCGAGAGCTGCGGACTGCTGCTTGGCAAAGACGACGTGGTGACGGAGAGTTACTGGATGGAGAACATCGACCACAGCGAGGAACACTTCTCCTTCGCCCCCAAAGATCAGTTTGCAGCCTTGAAGTATGCACGCAGCAAGGGACTGAAGATACTCGCCAACTGGCACAGTCACCCCGCCTCGCCCTCCCGTCCGTCGCAGGAGGACTTGCGGTTGGCCAACGACCCCAACATCCGCTACGCCATCCTCTCCCTGCTCGACGGGAAGATCCACCTCAACTCCTTCAAAGTATTGAACGGAGAGGTTGTGGACAAGGAAGAACATTATAGTGAAGAGTGAAGAATTCAATAGCTTTACTCTCTTAAAAAGATACAAAGACATGTACAGAATACCTTCTACATTAAACGGAGACTTGGACTACACCCAGTCGCTCATCGACCAATTCAAGGCGGGCGAGATACAGGCGGGGCAGCTGAAGTCTAACCGCGTGCCTATGGGCATCTACGAGCAGCGCAAGAACCAGCACTACATGTTGCGCCTGCGCTGCGCTGGCGGTCTCGTCACCCCTGAGCAACTCGCCAAGATAGCCTTCGTAGGCCACCAGCTCTCCACCTCTCACCTGCACGTCACCACCCGACAGGAGATACAGATACACAACGTAGACCTTTCCGATGCCATCCCAGCCTTGAAGAAGTTGGAGAAGGTGGGCATCTCCAGCGCAGGAGGCGGTGGCAACACGGTGAGAAATATGATGGTGGACGACCGCAGCGGACTGACCTCCGATGAGGAGTTTGATGTCTATCCCTACGTGGAAGAACTTACCTCCCGCCTCATTGCCGAGAAGGACTCTTTCACGATGCCCCGAAAGTATAAGGTGGCGATAGACACCAGCGTGGAAGGAGCCAACTACTCCTACATCGCCGACCTCGGGCTACAGGCTCGCATCAAGGACGGAGAGCGAGGTTTCCGTGTGCTCATCGCCGGTAGTGCCGCCAGCAACGCCCATACCGGTTGGGAGGTATTCGACTTCCTTCCTGAGAAAGATCTCTACCGTGCCGCCAAGGCATTGAAAAATTGGTTCCACAAGTATGGCAACCGCCGCAACCGCCACAAGGCACGCATGAGATACGTATTCTACAAGTATGGAGAGGCTGAAGCCAAACGACTCTATCTCGAAGAGTTCGAGGAACTTAAGAAAGATGGTTCGATTGATTTCCATGCGTCGATCTTACCCTTGGAGCACCACAAGCCAGCGTTGGCTCCACTCACAAACGCTTCTGTTGATGCAGAGTCTTTCAACATTTGGAAACATCGTTACGCCCACAAGCAGACCAACGCCGAGGGACTGAAGGAGAACCTATGGTACGCCTACATTCCCCTGCGCCACGGCAACAACTCCACCGACTTCTTTGCCGAGGTGGCGGAATATATGGCCAACTATGGCAATGACGTACTGCGCTTCACCAAGAAGGAACAGATACAGGTACGCAACATCCCAGAGGAGTATCTCCCCAACATCTACGCCTTCTTCAAGAAGTTGGGTGTTTATCAGATAGACTATCCCGTAGTGGTGACCAACCTGACTTGCTGCACGGGTGCAGACACCTGCCGTCTTGGCATCTGCTTGCCCAAGGGCGCCATCGATGCTATCGCCAAGCAACTCCTGCAGAGCGACCTCGACCTCGATGCCATCCCTGACTTCGAACTTCGCATGAACGGCTGTACCAACATCTGTGCACTTGCCACTTGGGGCGACTTGGGATTCAGCGGTCGTGTAGGGCGTGTGGGCGACGATCCCTACCCAGCCTACACGGTTTGGTTGCCGGCAAAGGGCAAACACGAGATAGACCTGCAGCAGGGTTACATCGCCGCCAAGAAGTTGCCCGAATTTGTAGAGGATTATCTCCGCGATGTCATCGCCGGGCAAGCCCACTATGCCGACTACTACGACTATGTGGCGCAGCGAGGCATTCACATCGTGAAGGACCTGCTCGCCAAGTATAAGGAGATAGCCCCTTACGCCGAAGAGCCCGACACATTCTTCGACTTCGGTGACGACGAGAAGTTCTCGCTCATCAAGTATGGCAAGGCAGAATGCTCCGCCGGTCTCTTCGACATCATTGAGATAGACCAAGACACGATTCGGGAGAAACTCGGCGAAGTTGCCAAGGCTACAGACCCTGAAAAGATAGAAAAACTTCTCCACGACATCGTGTTCTCCGAGAACCGCATGCTCCTCGTGACCCGTGGCCTCGACCCTCGCACCGACGAGGACGTGTACAACGGTTTTGTGAAGGAATTCATCGAGGCTGGCATCATCCCCCGGAAGTTCAAGGTTCTGACGGACAAAGCCCGCAAGGGCGAGCCGCTCCTTTCCGACAAAGCACTCATCGACGAGTTGGCCCAGTTGCTCAACGACCTCTACCAGAATATGGACGACTCGCTCCAATTCAAGCCTTTGGAAGAGAAGAGCGAAGAGGAAAGAGTGAAGGATTCGGCGGATTTGCAATCCAACAACAAGCAAGGAGCTAGCAAGGAGGCTGAGCAGGAAGCTAGCAAGGAGGCTGACCAAGGACAGCCCGCCCCCGACGTGAAGAAAGACTTCCGTGGCGTGATGTGCCCGATGAACTTCGTGAAGACGAAGATTGCCCTCACCCCGATGAAGAGCGGTGAAATCCTGGAGATTCTCCTCGACGACGGCGCACCCATCGAGAATGTGCCGGGCAGCGTGAAAGGCGAAGGCCACACCGTCCTCTCCACCGAAAAGATAGAGAACTACTGGAAGGTGCTCATCAGAAAGAAATAACAGATGGACTATCTCCCCATAACGATTAACATCGTCTCCGCCAACATACTCATTGTTGGCGGAGGGAAGGTAGCGACCCACAAGGCTCAGATTCTCGCCCGCTTCACCGACCATGCCACGGTGATAGCACCCGAGATAACAGAAGAGCTGAAGACACTACCCTTCCATTTCATAGAGAAGGCTTTCGAGCCCAGCGACCTCGACGGCGTTCAGATACTCTTTGTCTGCACAGGCAACCATGAGCTGAACCACGAGATCAAGCGGCTCGCCGCCCAACGGCACATCCTGACCAGCGTCTGCGACGACCCGGCCCAGTGCGACTTCATCTCGCCCGCCATCCATCGCGAAGGCAACCTCACCATTGCCGTGGGAAGCGACTCCAGGGATGTGAAACGAAGCATCCGAGTAAGAAACAGAATCAAGGAACTGATAGAAAATGGTATACTACAAATCGATTGACCAAAGCCAGTTCGCAGAAGGAACCGACATCAAGGAACAGGAAAGAGTCTTCGACGAATTCCTCCATAACACCCTCCACGAGATACAGGACGGCAACCATGCCGTGCCCTACATATTCCTGAGAACCTGCAACCGCAGTGAGCTCTACTACGGCGATGGCGACGTACCCACCGAGGTGGCTCGCCATCTCTTTCGTGTAGTGTCGGGACTGGAATCAGCAATCATTGGCGAGCGCGCCGTGCAGGGACAGGTGAAGGAGGCTTACTATACCGCCAAAAACCAACGATGGCTGCCCGCCGAACTGCACAAGCTCTTCCAGAGCGCATTGCTCGTGGGCAAGAGGGTGCGCAACGAGACAGAGATTTCGCACGGTGCCGTGTCGCACAGTCTCGCCGCCCTCGAAATCATTGCAGAGAAAAAGATAGACATCCAGAATGCCCACATCACCCTCATCGGCGTGAACAAGCTCACTGCCGACATCCTGAAGTTCCTGCAGAACAAGGGAGCCAAGATGGTGTTCCTCGCCAACCGTAGCCAGATCAAAGCCCACCATCTCGCCGACCCGCTCGGCATTCAGGTGTACACGCTCGACGAGAAAAAGGACTTCCTTTCACACACCGACATCCTCGTGAGCGCCACCTCAGCTCCCCACCTCATCATCCACAAGGAAGACATCCCTGAGGGCAAGCCACTGCTCGCCATCGACCTCGCCTTCCCCCACGACATCGACAGCCGGCTGGCAGAGCTGCCCGGCGTACATCTCTATAACATCAGAGACGTGGAGAAAAAGGTTCGCCAGAACATCGAAGTGCGACAGACCGAAGTGGAGAAAGCCAAGCGCATCATCGAGGAGGAAATCCTAGAGATGCAAGAGGCATTGGAAAGGAGAAAGAAATATTTGGAAGTGAAGAGGGAAGAACGAAGAGTGAAGAATTCAATAGCATAAGCTGTTGTCTTAACTCCTTTAACTTCTTTAACTTCTTAACTCCTTTAACTTCTTTAACTCCTAATTGATTATTCACAAATAACCGACATTTTTAAGATGAATAAGAAGATTAGAGTAATAGCACGCGGCAGCCGACTCTCACGACTGCAAGTGGAGGAAGTGTTCAGAAACTTCCCCGAACTCGACTACGAGATCAAATATCTCGAATCGTACGGCGACAAGAACCAGCAGATTTCGCTCCTCAACGGCGAAGCACCTGCCGACATCTTTACGAGAGAACTCGATGAGGCCATCCTGAGCGGAGAGGCCGACATCGCCGTCCATTCGGCGAAAGACCTGCCCTATCCCCTACCCGAGGACATCGAGGTCATCGCCCTCTTCCCTGCTTTCGACACCACCGACTCGCTTGTGAGCAGAGACCACAAGACATTGGCCGAACTGCCAGCCGGCAGCATCATCGGTACGAGCAGCCCCTTGCGGAAGAAAGGCTTGAACAAACTGCGCCCCGATTTGGTTGTCAAGGGAATACGCGGCTGCATTGAAGAGAGAGTACAACAGGTGAAGGACGGCAAATACGATGCCGCCATCGTTGCCACCTGTGCCCTCAAGCGACTCGGCATGGATGATGAAATCGCAGAAGTTCTTCCCTTCGCCACCCATCCGCTGCAAGGCTATCTCGCCGTAACGGGAAGGAGAGTGAAGAGTGAAGAACGAAGAACGAAGAATCAAGCGGCAGAGCAAGAGAATCCTTCACTCTTCACTCTTCACTCTTCACTCAAAAATCTCCTCCCCCGCCAAGGCAAGGTGCAGCTTGTGGGCTTCGGTCCCGGCGACCCCGACCTCCTCACCATCAAGGCAGCGAGAGCCATCGACCAGGCCGACATCATCTTCTACGATGACCTCATCGACTCCTCTTTCTTGGCCGACAAGAACGCAGAGAAGGTGTATGTGGGCAAGCGAGCCGGCTACCATCACAAGGAGCAGGGCGACATCAACCGCCTCTTGCTCGATGCCGCACGCAAAGGCAAGAACGTGGTTCGGCTGAAAGGCGGCGACCCGATGGTCTTCGCCCACGGCAGCGAGGAGATAGAATATCTGGAGAGCAACCTCGTGAAGGTGGAAGTTATCCCCGGCATCACCACTGCCTCAGCCCTTGCAGCCTCCCAAAAGATAAGTCTCACCCATCGCGACTTCTCCTCTAGCGTAGCCTTGGTGAGCGGACACACGCCCCAGCCCGTCACACCCGATGCAGAGACCCTCGTCTACTACATGGGAGCCAGGCAACTGCAAGCCATCGCCACCAGTCTCATCGACAAGGAAGGATGGGCATTCAACACGCCCGTGCTCCTTACCTATAATGTGAGCCGAAGCGACGAGCAGACCTTCGAGACTACCCTTTGGTCACTGCGAAACGACGAAGGCATCGAGGACAAGAAGGCTCGCCAAGCACTCAAGATTTCCGACCTCCCCACTCCACTCATCGCCCTCATCGGCAATGTGGCTGGTCTCAAGCACCACCAGGCTTCCGACATCAAACCCACCCTCTACACCGGCTCCTTGCCCCCCGTAGAGAAACGCCATCCCGACTATACCTACACGCCGCTGATAGAGATTCATCTGCTACCCCAGGACGACATACAGGGGAAATATGACTACTGGCTGTTCACCAGCCAGTATGCGGTAGCATCCCTCGCACAGGCATTGAAGCACAGAGGCGGCTGCAAGGTGGTATCCATCGGACCAACGACCACAGAGGCACTGAACAGGATTGGCGTGGAAGAGGTCATCCAAGTGGAGCCAGACAACAGATACGGGGTCATCGATTGGTTTAGGAAGAACAGACAAGCATCGGAGCATTCCCGCATCCTCTATCCCCATTCCGACCTGTCGCCCCAGGACATTGCAGAAGCCTTGTCAGGGCAAGGCTACGAGGTGGAAGACCTCATCGCCTACCGCAACACGAGGCCTTCGAATCCCCGCCGCGTGAACCTCAGCCACTTCAAGCGCATCGTCTTCACCTCGCCAAGCACCATCGACAATTTCATCAGTCTGTATGGTCAGTTGCCCGAGGGCGTGGAGTTCATCACCCGAGGCCCCATCACGCAAGCACATTTAAATCAAATTTTAACCGACATAGATTATGAAAAGATTCAGAGACTTTAGAAAAGACCAGGCTACCCGCGACAAGTATGCCGACGTATCACTGAGTGCCGCAGACTTCATCTACCCCTACTTCGTGGTGGAGGGTAATGACCAGAAGGAGGAAATCTCCACCATGCCCGGCATCTACCGCTTCAGCATCGACACCCTCTTGAAGGACATCGAGGAAATCAAGAACCTCGGCATCAACAAGGTGCTGCTCTTCGGCGTGATTCCCGACGAACAGAAGGACGAGCGGGGCAGTGCCGCCTATGCCGACGATGCCCTCATCGCCCGTGCGGTGAAAGCCATTAAGGCGGAGTTTGGCAAGGACATCATCGTCTTCACTGACGTATGCCTCTGCGAATACACCAGCCACGGCCACTGCGGTCTGCTTCACGACCACGACGTAGATAACGACACCACCCTGCCCCTCCTCGCCGAGGAAGCCTACGTACATGCCAAGGCTGGTGCCGACTTCGTGGCTCCCTCTGCCATGATGGACGGACAGGTAGAGGCCATCAAGAACCGTCTGCGCGAGGGCGGTTTGGACAAGCAGTGCAAGGTGCTCGCCTACTCCGCCAAGTATGCCTCCGCCTTCTACGGTCCCTTCCGCGACGCAGCCGACTCAGCCCCTAGCTTCGGCGACCGCAAGAGTTACCAGATGGACTTCCGCACCCACGACCAAGGTCTCGAAGAGATTGCCGCCGACATCGAGGAGGGAGCCGACTGGACGATGGTGAAGCCAGCCATGCCCTATCTCGACATGATAGCCCGTGGCGTGGAGCGTTTCCCCAATATTCCGATGGTAGCCTACCAGGTGAGCGGCGAGTACTCGATGCTCAAGGCTGCCGCCAAACTCGGCTACCTCGACGAGAGCCGCGTGGCCTTCGAGAGCCTCATCGCCATCAAGCGTGCCGGTGCCCAGTACATCATCACCTACTATGCCAAGGAGATTGTAGAAAAGGCTGGGGAGTGGAACATCAAGATTGGATAATTTAAGTTTCGGATGTAGGGAAGTTAGAGAAGTTAAAGAAGTTAGAGAGAAGTTAAGGGACATCAGCCTTTCTCTCTTGGGAGGCGAATACTCAGCAATAAGACTGTTGTCCCTTAACTTCCCAAGCTCTCGCAGAGAGCGATAACTTCACTTAACTCCCCTTAACTTCCCTTCTTTCAGAACTTCCGAAAGTTGAATTGGATAATTTCCATTCAGTAAACAGTAAACAATAAACACTAAACATTACTGAAAGATGAACGAAAGAATCAAATCGGCCGCCGCTTTCGAGGAGGCTAAACAGATTATACCGGGCGGAGTCAACTCCCCTGTGAGAGCATTGAAGAGCGTGGGCACCACCCCGCTCTTCGTAAAGGAGGCGAAAGGCCCTTATATCTACGACATCGACGACAACAAGTTTATCGACTTCTGCATGTCGTGGGGAGTTTTTATTCTGGGTCATAACAACGACAAGGTGAGCCAGGCTGCAAGCGACGCCGTGTTCCGTGGCAGCAGTTTCGGCATTCCAACTCTTGGCGAAACCGCCCTCGCCGAAAAGGTACGCGAGTCGTTCCCCTCGATGGAACGCCTGCGCTTCGTGAACAGTGGCACCGAGGCTACAATGTCAGCCATCCGTGTGGCTCGCGGCTTTACGGGCAGAGACATCCTCGTAAAGTTCGAGGGTTGCTACCATGGCCATGCCGACCATCTCTTGGTGAGCGCCGGCTCGGCAGTGGCAAAGCTCAACAATGCCTCCTCGGCAGGTGTGCCGGCAGGTTTCACCCAGTACACCGTGGTATTGCCTTACAACGACACCGAAGCCTTGGAGAAATATTTCGCAGAGAACGGCGACAAGGTGGCGGCTCTCATCATCGAACCTGTGGCTTGCAACATGGGTGTGGTTCCTCCCACCCGAGAGTTTATCGAGGCTACTCGCCGAGTGACTCAAGAGCATGGTGCCATCCTGATTTTCGACGAGGTGATCACGGGCTTCCGCCTCTCCTACGGTGGGGCACAGAAGCGATTCGGCATCACGCCCGACATGACCACCGTGGGTAAGATTGTGGGCGGAGGATTCCCGGCCGCAGCCTTTGGTGGACGTGCCGACATTATGAGCGTCTTGGCGCCCGACGGTCCTGTTTATCAGGCAGGCACCTTGAGCGGCAACCCCGTGGCGATGGCTGCAGGTTATGAGACCTTGCGGCAACTCGGCGAACCGGGAGTTTACGACCTCCTCGAAGACCGCAGCCGCCGTTTCCTCTCCCGCTTGGAGAAGATAGTGGAGGGCAAGGGCATCCAGGTGAACCATGTGGGCACAATGTTCACCATGTTCTTCAACGACCAGCCCGTTCACAACTTCCAGGACACAAAGAAGAGCGACCAGCAACGTTTCGCCCGCTACTTCCGCAACATGCTGGAGCGCGGCATCTACGTGAGTCCGTCGCAGTTTGAGGGCAACTTCATCTCTCTCTGCCACACCGACGAGATTCTGGACTATGTATTGAAGTCGATAGAGGAAAGTATTGAGGAATAAA
>CAVGLH010000080.1:0-10434 GCA_963630065.1 Bacteroides fragilis
GGCAAATACCCGGAGTGGGTGTACCCGCATACCGACTGGTACAAGCAGCTGTTCAAGAGCCTGGCATGGAACCAGCACGCCGGTGTCAACATCCGTGGCGGTTCCAAGGTAGTGCAATATTACGCCGCAGTCAACTTCAACCACGACGAGGGTATGCTGAAGACCGACAAGCTGAATGACTTCAGCTGCAACATCAGCAACAACCAGACCCAATTCCGTACCAACCTCAATATCGACCTTCACGCCGGCATTAAGCTGGTTATCAACTCCGTGGCCACCATCGACAAGTATCATGGCCCGCTGGTAGACCAGACCACTGCCTACTATGAGGCCTTCAATGCCTCGCCCGTGGATTTCGCCCCTACCTATCCCGCCGACGACAACTACAACTGGCCGCATACCCTGTATGGAACCACCACTTCCGAAAAAACCAACCCCTATATGGAGATACAGAAGGGTTACGTAGACCGGACACGCTACTCTGTGACCAACCGCGCCGAGTACATCCACAACCTCTCCAAACTGGTGAAGGGCTTGGAATTCCGTGCCAGCGCCTCATTGGTGCAAACGGGTTATTATACCAATGCTTTCAAGACCGGCCCCTATAGATACGCCCTGAAGAGCTACGACTTCGAGACGGGCAAGCATGAGTTGACAGCCATCAGGGAAGACGAGTCTTACAGAACACTCAAGGCCGGAAACAGCACGTCGACCACCGACACCCGCCTGGCCTACACCGCCACCATCCTGCACACCGCAGCCTGGGGCGACCACCAGACCTCGCTGACCGGCGTGGCACAGATGCAGGAGCGCACGTTCACCCCCATCAGCGATGTGCTCAACGGGCAGCCCCAGCGCAACCTCACCTATTCGGCTCGTGGCAGCTACGGCTACAAAAACCGCTACTTCGCCGAGGCCAGCTTCGGTTACAATGGTTCCGAGAGATTCGCCCCCAAGAACCGCTTCGGATTCTTCCCTGCAGTGGGTGCCGCATGGGTGGCATCCAGCGAGCCGTGGATGAAGAAGGCGGCAGAAAGTTGGTTGCCCTATCTGAAGTTCCGTCTCTCCTACGGAAAGGTAGGAAACGACGGCATCGTCAGCACGCCTCGCTTCGTGTTCCTCCCCTCCATCGGCGAGGCGACCTATTCATACAGTAGTCCTGAAGCCATGAACAACAACAGCATCAACCGCGTGCAGATACAAAGCTACGCCAACGAGAACATCCAGTGGGAGATAGCCGAACAGACCAACCTGGGTATCGAGGCCAAGTTGTTCAAGGGACTGATAGAGTTGCAGGCCGACTTCTACCGCGAGCTGCGACACAACATCATCGCCACGCGAACTACGATACCAGCATCGATGGGTATGGAGATAGACCCGATAGCCAACATCGGCGAGACGCTGTCCAAGGGCTGCGACCTGTCACTGAAGGTGCAAAAGGCATTCAACAAGGACACATGGATGATTCTCAACGGAACGCTCACCTACAACAAGACCACCTACAAGGCCATCGAGGAAGCCACCGACAAGCCTGCCTGGCAGCGCAAGGTGGGACACGAGATTAGTCAGCCGATAGGCTACATCGCCGAGGGACTCTTCCGCGACCAGGCCGAGATTGACAACTCGCCCCACCAGGACGGCGACGTGATGCCCGGCGACATCAAGTACCGCGACATCAACGGCGACGGTGTGATTGATGTGAACGACGCCACCTACATCGGCTATCCCGAGACTCCGCGTCTCATCTACGGTTTCACGGGCTTCCTCAACTGGAAAGGCTGGGAGTTCAACTTCGCCTTCCAGGGCTCGGGCATGCGCTCGTTCTTCATCGACCCGGTGAAGGTGTCGCCTTTCTATAGCGACCACGCCATGCTGAAGGCCATCTACGACAGCCACTGGTCGGAAGACAACCAAGACCTGCATGCCTTCTGGCCCCGCCTGTCTACCTACAACATCAAGCAGCACAACCCGCAGGAAGACTGGTACAATTCCGACAACGCCGAGACCCGCAAGAGCACCTACTTCATGCGCTCCTGCTCATTCCTGCGCTGCACCTCGCTGGAGCTGGCCTACAGTTTCCCGTCACGCTGGGTCAACAAGCTAGGACTCAAGCTGGTGAAGCTCTCTCTGAAGGTCAACAATGCCTTCTGTCTCACCAACTTCCACATTTGGGATGTCGAGTTGGGCGAAAGCGGATTCAACTATCCTATCCAGCGCACATACTCGGCAGGCATCAACGTTAGTTTCTAAATATAACAAACAAGCAAAATGAAAAAGACAATATATATTATGCTGGCTGCCTTCCTGGGGCTCGCTGCGTCATGCAACGACTATCTTGACGTGGTGCCCAAGGGAGACGTGAAAACCATCGAAAGCCAATTTGAGCAACGCACAGACGTGGAAACATGGCTCCAGAGCTGCTACGCCATGTTTACAGACATGGCCGTGGGCTACAACGACAACCCCGGCTATCTCGGGGCCGACGAGCTGGTCGGCGGACTGTATGCCAGAGAGGTGACGAACACCGAGGGTGGCTTGGAGTTGTCGTCACTCTTCATCGGAGACGGACTGCAGATGGCATCCAGCCCCTATTGCAACATCTGGAAGAAAGACCAGGCCTACTGCATCATCAGATACTGCAACATCTTCATTGACAATGTATACAACTGCTACAACATGAAGAAGACGGAGGAAGACCTCTGGGCGGCGGAAATCAAGGCCCTCAAGGCTGCCGTATACCTGGAGCTGCTGAAGCGCTACGGCCCCTTCATCATCGTAGACAAGAACATCGACCCCAACAGTTCCACAGCCGACATGCAGCAGCCCCGCGCCCCGATAGACAGTTGCGTGAACGCCATTGTGAAACTCTGCGACGAGGCCATCCCCGTGCTGCCAAGCATGAAGCAGAAAGAGCAAGTGCGCTGGGCCTACTTCAACAAGGAGAGTACCGCCACCGTCAAGGCCTACGCCCTGCTCTATGCCGCCTCGCCTCTCTTCAACGGCAACATCGAGCTGAAAGACTTCGTCAACAAAGATGGAGTGCGCCTCTTCCCCGACTACGACAAGGAGAAATGGCACAAGGCTGCTGTCGCCGCCGACGAGGCCATCCAGTATGCCACTGAGGGCGGAAAGAAACTGAAGAGCGGAACCACCGACAAGGGTTCCACCATGCTCAACACCATCTACGACCTGGAGAAGAGATGCGTAGACCAAAACTATGCCAACAACGAAGTGGTCCAAGCCTTCCAGGTGCAATCGGGAAACAGAGAGTCGTATCTGCTCCCATACACGAAGGAGTGCAAGAGCGGAACCAGTGCCGAGTCATATGACGCATATGCCGAAGGCTGCCTCGCGCCCAGTATGAAGATGGTGGAGATGTTCTATACCGACCATGGCTTGCCCATAGACCAAGACAAGCAATGGCTGCCTTCCAAGTATGAGCTGAGCAAGGAAGTGGACGCTCGCTACAAGAACGTCGTCCCGCTCAACGTAGAGGTGCTGAGCCTGCATCGCCGCCGGGAGCCGCGCTTCTACGCCGACATCGCCGCCGACGGCACCTACTGGTTCAGAATGACCACCAATCGTACATACGGCGCCATCCCCATAGAGTGCAAGCAGGGAGAAGAGATGGGAACTTCCGTCAAGACCATTACCAATCTGAAGCCCCAAAGCTTGACAGGTTACTGGATCAAGAAGTTCATCGAGCCTGATGCCTCCTTCTCCTATTACACCATGAATGTGGTCAATGCACATACCCATCAGGAAATCCTCTACCGCTTGCCCGAGTTGTACCTGATGTCGGCAGAGGCATGGAACGAATACCTCGACCAACCCAACGAGCATGTGTACGACATGATCGATGTGGTGAGGGAAAGGGCCGGCATTCCAAAGGTAAGGGATGCTTGGCAAAACTATGCCAAGAATCCGGGCAAGGTGAGCACGCAAGACGGCATGCGCGAAATCATCCACCGCGAGTGGAATATTGAGTTTGCCTTCGAGGGCCGCCGCTACTACAACCTCAGACGCTGGAAGGAAGCCCCGCAGGAGCTGAACTCCCCGCAATACGGATGGGTAGTGCTCTCCAACACGACACAAGGATTCTACAACAACTTCGAAGGCCCTGTCGTCGTATGGTCAAAACGCAAGTTCAATGCCCCGAAAGACTACTTCACGCCCATCAGAAGCGAGGAAGTATTGGTCTCAGGATGCAAGCAAAACCCTGGATGGTAACAAAGTCATAAATTAGAAAGAGAAAGACAATGAAGAAAATCATATTAATATGTCTGGCGATATTGACACTCGCTGCCTGTAAAGATACAGAAAACACATTCCAGCCAGCCATCGGGAGCGAAGCCTTCAGCTTCACTCCCATAGCGGGCGGTGCTGTGATGCACTACACGCTGCCCGCCGACAAAGAACTCATCGGCCTGAACGTAAGATACAAGGACTTTAGCGGCAAGGAAATCCTTCGCTCGGCAAGTTCGCTCTCCGACTCGCTGGAGCTTCCCGGTTTCAACAAGGCGGAGGAGAACATCCCAGCCGCAGTGAGACTCGTCAAGAAGAACGGCGAGGAGAGCGACCCCATCGCCGTCAACTTCTCCACCAACGAATCAGCTCCCTATGCCTTCTTCAACAATGTGAAGGTATCTTCCGGCTGGAACGGTTTCTCCGTGACGACGGACAACCCCAAGAACGCCACGGGCATGGCCCACGTGTTCTATCTGGGAAAGAACCCTCTCACTGGCGAGCCCGACACCGTGCTCATCAAGTCGTTCAACCTGACGGAAGGAAAAGACACGATGAAGTTTGAGGTGCAGCAGAAATCGCCCAAGAACACCATCGTTATCCGCACGGAGGACTTCAGGGGCTACATGGTGAGAGAAGAGGTTTATCCCGACATTCTCTCCTACAACACGGGAAAGCTGGATCCATCCAACTTCGACTTCTTCTGCGACAAGTCGATAGAAGACCCCGACTACATGATAGGCAAGGAATACTTGTTCGACGGCGACCTGAAGGGCATCAAATACTTCGATGACAACAAGAACGACCACATCCGTACATTCATGGCCGGCCCCTATGCCATCGGCGCCCCGATGTACATCGACATGCGCAAGAATATGATAACGGCAAGTGTCAACATCTCGGCCATGTCGTTCGTCTACAGATTCCTGAGCCTGCCGAAAAGTCTCGACAAAATCTTCATGAACGGAAGGACCCTCGTCGACAAGCTGCCCTGCGACGTGGATGTCTATGCCGCAAAGGATGACAACGGGACTGCCGCCGACTGGGACAGCAAGAACTGGGTGAAGGTGGCTTCCTACAGCCAGGACCCCGAGATTGAGCAGACCAAGAGATGGTGTGCGGAATCATACGGTTGCTATCCCAACGGCATCTACAACAGCTCCCACATCTATACCAACAAAGACGACGCCGAAGCAGCCAAGCCCATCACGATGAACTTGAGCTTTGAATGTGACGGACAGGAAGACGGATACAGATACTTGAAGATTGTGGTCAACAAGACGTTTGTGCCAAGTGACGACGAAGAGAAAGAACTGGCTTTTGACAAGGGATCCAATGTGGCGAAGTACATCACCTTCAACGAACTGGAAGTTTACACCAAAAAAGATGAGTAAAAATGAAGAACGTTAGCAAACACATATTATATACGGCGTGCCTCTGCTGCACCCTCGCAGCCACAGGCTGCCAAGGACTGGAGGACACCTACAAGGAATTTGCCGGCGACGAGATCAGATACATCGGCAAATGCAATGACCTGACCGTTAGCCCCGGCTGGGAGCGCATCATCGTGAAATGGACCAACAGCACCGACCCCCTCATCGACAAGGTGAAGCTGAAATGGGAAGGCGACAACGTCAAGGACTCCGTGCTCCTGGAAAGAGGCACCCAGGAATACAGCATCGGCAACCTGCAGGATGCCACCTACAAGGTGACCATCTGCACGGAGGACAAAGACGGTGAAAAGTCGCTGGAGAGCTCTTCCTATTGCCGCCCCTACACCCTCAGCCATGAGGAGGTGGCCTCGTTCACGCGAATCATCTCCAAGCACTTCTTTATCGGCGACCGCCTGGCACTGGAATTCGCAGGCTGGCAAGACGGCATCGAGTCTGCCATCCTGAAATACACCACAACCGACGGCAAGGAGACGGAAGTGGCGCTGAACAAGAGTATCGCAAGCAGCAACATCTATCTGCTCGACGACGAGATAGACACCACCAAGCCAGTCGCCCTCTACCGGAAAGGACGCCTGTCGGGTTGCGACGACATCATCGACTTTCCCGCCTACGAGCTGACGCTCGACAAGACCTACACCTCCGACTTCAAGGAATTCCTGAAGAAGAAATACGGCACCGACAGCGAAGTGCTCAATGCCGACGGAGAGGTGAAAGACAGTTGGGCAAAGTCGCTGAAGACTCTGGAGCTGGACACAGACCTCAGCTCCTTCGAAGACATCCTCAACTTCCCCAACCTCACCAAGCTGGTGCTGGGCAAGAACCGCTACCTGACGGAGGCCGGGGCCGAAGACACGGAGAGAGGACAATACACGGTCTACAACACAGCCCTGAGCGAGGAAGTGCTCGACGCCATGTCTGAACTGACGGGGCTCACGGTGGAAAGGTACAACAACCACTACAGCGATGTATGGCCTCTCGAATGCGAGATTGAGGACATGGGCGCGCCCGAAATGCCACTGCATGAATACATCGACCTGAAGAAGGCAACGGTGACGCTGAACCCTGAGGACTCAAAGGACTACAACTCCCACATCGGATACCTGACAGACGGCAACACCGCTACCTGCTGGGAACCGCTCACCACAACCAGCCAGACCACCTACACCATCACCTACGACCTCGGTACGGCACAGAAGGCCCGTGGAATCAAGCTCGTGCAGAAGACTCTGGCGGATGGCGACCAGAACAAGGACATCCTGCCACAGATGGTGAAAGTGGAAACGGCGGGAGGCGACGGCTCCTTCGCCACGGCCACCTATGTGGACGACTACTACATCGGAAGAACGTCGGGCGAGACCGTGTTCGTGCCTTTCTCTGCCAAGAAAGATGTGAGATTCCTCCGCATCACCCTGCAATCCATGCCTTTCCACACGTTCTACCAAGTGGCCTTGGCCGAAGTGGGACTCTACAAGTAAAACAGAACAAACTTATACAAACTCAATATGAGACAAATACTAATATCGACCGCCCTCTGCATGGGATGCGCCACGGCATCCTATGCACAGCAATGCGACACCCTCCTGCAGACGATGAGGCAGGAGATGGACTACGACATGCAGCAGCTCAAGAAGCAAGACCTGAAACCCTACTTCATGAGCATGCGCGTCGAGGACAAATACCAGCTCAATATGTCGAGCAACTTCGGTTCGCTCAACGGCATGAAAGATGCGAGAGTGAGAAGGTTCACACCGCAGATCCGTTTGGGAGACAAGGCCCTGGACAACTTCAAATACACCACCCAGGGCACGCAGACCATGCAAGGCATGGCCATGTCGCAACCCGCCTGTCTGCCGCTCAACAACAACGCCGTCGAGGGCATCAAGGCCGCCATGGCAAAGGAGGTGAACAGCCGATACAACTATGCCTGCGCCCAATATCAGCAGGCCCAGGCCAAGGCGGCCACCAGCGTGGCCAACGAAGACAAGGCCCCCTGCTTCTCTGATGTCCCGGTGGAGCATTATTATGAGCCGGCCATCCCTGCCTCCGCCTACCAGATAGACAAGGAGGCCTGGAAGAAGAAGCTCAACGAGGTGAGTGCAGCCTTCAGGCAATGCCCCGAACTGAA
This sequence comes from Bacteroides fragilis, assembly GCA_963630065.1. Classification (GTDB taxonomy): domain Bacteria; phylum Bacteroidota; class Bacteroidia; order Bacteroidales; family Bacteroidaceae; genus Prevotella; species Prevotella fragilis_A. The sequence continues at coordinate 7,825 of CAVGLH010000080.1, forward strand.
AGAGGGCCTGGCAAGTCTCGAATACGAGGCCACCCGCACTTACTTCATCGACACCGACGGCACCGATGTGGTGCAGAACCGCATCATGGGCCGCATCATGCTCAGTGCCACCATCGTGGCCGACGACGGAATGAAACTGCCGCTCAGCAAGGACTACATGGCTTACGACCTCGACAGTCTGCCCTCCACCGAGAAGATGGTGGCCGATGTCAAGGACATGGTAGACCGACTGATCAAGTTGAAGAATGCCCCGGTAGCCGACCCTTACACGGGACCCGCCATGCTGTCTGGTCCCGCCAGCGGTGTGTTCTTTCATGAGATTTTCGGCCATCGCCTCGAAGGCCATCGCCTGAAGACGGGCGGAGAGACTTTCAAGAAGATGATAGGCCAGCAGGTGTTGCCCAAGGAGTTTCAGGTGTATTGCGACCCCACGCTCCGTCATTACGCCGGCACCGACCTCAACGGCTACTACCTCTACGACAGCGAGGGCGTGAAGGCGCGTCGTGTCAACAATGTGGTCAACGGCGTATTGAAGTCGTTCCTCATGAGCCGTGTGCCGCTCGACGGATTCCCCGAGAGCAACGGGCATGGCCGCACCTCCGACTCCAACGACCCCGTGTCGCGCCAGTCCAATCTGATAGTGAGTGCCACCAAGACCTATACCGACGCACAGATGCGTCAGATGCTCCGCGCCGAGGCCAAGAAGCAGGGCAAGCCCTATGGCTACTACTTCAAGACCGTGACCAGCGGCTACACCTACACCGGCGAGGGAGGCACCCTGAACTCGTTCAACGTGACCCCTCTCGAAGTATACCGCATCTTCGCCGATGGCCGTCCAGACCAGTTGGTGCGTGGCGTTGACCTGATAGGAACCCCGCTCTCCATGTTCTCCCACATCGAGGCTGCGGGCAAGGAGCCGAGCGTCTTCACGGGAGTCTGCGGAGCAGAGTCGGGATGGGTGCCCGTAACGGCAGTTTCGCCCACCATCTACGTCAACCAGATAGAGACTCAGCGAAGAGCCAAGGAAGACAATAGCCCGACCATCCTCCAGGCCCCAGGCTTCGACAATGACGCCAAGGACACCGCCGACAGCATCATTATCGGGGCAATGAAAGACGAGATGAAGCGCAGTATGGATTCCTTGCAGATGCCGGGCATGCCGCGTCCGTTCTACCTCTCGTATATCGCCAACCGTTTCAAGAGCTTCAAAATCAAGGCCGAATTGGGCGGACTCGTCTACTCCTACGGCCTGCCTTGGGACATGAAGGGCAACACGCAGTTGATGATAGGCAACTTCAAGCGCAACAGCGAAATCCAGATAGGCCAGTATCTGCAAACGGGCATCCAGGCCGAGCCCAACTACTCCAGCATACGCCGCAGCTTCTGGAGCGTCAGCGACATGGCCTACAAATACAACCAGAACACCTATGCCCAGAAGATGGCCTACATCAACGAGCACCCCTTGCCATCCAGCATCGAGAAGATTCCCGACATGCAGCGCATGACACCCGTTACGAGCATCGAGGCCAGCAAGAACTTCGACATCGACCAGCAGAAGTTGGACGGCATGGCATGCGAGCTTTCCGCCATCTTCAACAACTACCGCGACTTGACGGATAGCTACGTGAGCCTGGATGGTGTCTATGATGATACCTACCGCGTCACGTCGGAGAACGTTGTATTGAAGCAGCCCCACAGTTATGTGAAGCTGGAGGCCAGCGCCATCGTCAAGGCCAACGACGGCACACGCATACAGGATGGTTTCACGCTCTATTACAACTCACCGGCCGACTTGCCGTCCATGGATAGTCTGAGGGCCAGGGTGACTGCCTTCGCCGAGCGTTTCGAGGCGCTGAAGGATACCCCCGAGATGAGCGAGGACTATAAGGGTCCCGTGCTCTACACCCACGATGCCGCCGCCATTCCTTTCATGCAGAATCTCCTCGACATGAACGAGCTTTACGCCCAGCCCATGCTGGAACACAACGAGAAGGCACTGGGCAACAAGATTGGCAAGAAGATTCTGGACCCTCGCATCACCATCAAGAACTATTCTGACAAGGCAGAATACAAGGGTGTGAAGCTGATGGGCTGTTACGAAAGGGATGCCGACGGACTGAAGCCGGAAAGCGAGACGACGATTGTGGAAAAAGGTGTGCTCAAGCAGATACTGAACCGGGCCACACCGGCCGAGTTTGCCACCCATTCCACCGCCAGTGCCCGCTTCACCAACGACCCCACGGCAGTGACTCCCGTAACCTCCATCGGAACCATGCACATCCTGGCGGAGGGAACCACCGATGCCGACAAGATGGAGAAAGAGTTGATAAAACTGGGAAAGAAGAAAAAGCTGGCCTATGTTTATCAGGTCAACTGTCCCGAGGGCGGAATGTCGCTGCAGCTCTACCGCATCAATGTGAAGACGGGCGAGAAGCAGGAAGTAAGGTCCAACAGCCTTACCTTGCCTACGCTCTCCAACCTGGAGAACCTCGCAGCCATCTCTTCGCAGGAGGAAGTAGGCAACCAGGCCGACAAGGTAAACACCTCCGTCATCTATCCTTCGGCCATCATCATGAACGACATCGAGCTGAAGAAGATGGCGCCAAGTGC
>CAVGLH010000081.1:0-10250 GCA_963630065.1 Bacteroides fragilis
AAAAGGTAATCATAGGAGGTACGGCGCCCTCGCCGTACCACTCAGGCAAGGAATTCCCCCGCCGTACCAAGCAAGCAAGGAATACCCCCGCCGTACCACTCAAGCAAGAAACAAGACACCCCTGAGAAATGTACCAACCTCATTACGTAATGATAAACAGACCCCGACAAGAGGCAAGCGAAACTCGCCATCTCTTGCCGGGGCACCACAGATACAAACAAAACAGTTGATAGTGGTAATCGTACAATCTAATTACCTTTATTTTTACCCTTTTACCTTTACATGCCTGGAGTTGAACGGTTGCGATAGTCCTCGGAGATGAAGTTGTAGACCAACAGACAAGGACCTTCATTCTTGGAATTGTCGCGAACGACACCCAGCTGCATATGGTCTTCCGTCAGCGACAACACCTTCATGCTGCCCCATTTCGTTACGATGGCATCATGGTCGGGGTCGTGCAACATCAGTGCATCTGTCATCGTCAGCGTATGGTGGTCGGTGTCGAGCATGAAACTTCCCTTGGAAGTCTTGTCGTTGTAAGCGTCATACACTGTGACATTTGCACCCTTGTTGAGGTCGAACTCCATATAGCCGAAGTCAAATCCATTGGGGGTGGAAGGGAACATCCAGCTACTGTTACCGGCCCAATCGGCGGGCCAGTTCCAGGTGTCGCCCGTAATCTTCTGGCCGTCGGTAACGCTCTCCCAGCAATCATCCGTGCCGTAGTAGTAGAGAGGCCCTACGAAATAACGGCAAACGGACTTGGAGTCGATGTCGAGATACCATTTCTTACTCTTGCCCACGCCACCCGTGAGATAAATCCAAAGAGGATTGTCCACGAAGTCGGCACAGAAATTGTCGATAGTGAAAGTGGTGGAGTCGCCATAGATGATGCCACCCGGTGTCTCAGCTCCCATGCGGCAAGCATAGGTTCCGGCAAAAGGCATCTTCAAGGTCACCTCCGCCCCGATGGTTCTGCCCTGCGGCTCATCCCAAAGCACCTGATACTTGCTGGGGAGAAGACTCTTCAACGTGACGATGTTAGGATTGGCCGCGTCGTGGGTGATGGTAAATCCATTACCCACGTTGAGGTCGGCCTTGCTCAGGCCCTTCTCTCCCAAGCTTGGGTTTTCGGGCGAGCAAGCCACCATGCCCAAAGAAAGGGCGACGGCTGCCATGACTGAATATATTTTGCGATATAGTTTCATGTTCAATTTTATATTTAAATTCAACTTTTGAAAGTTCCGTAAGAAGGGAAGTTAAGGGGAGTTAAGGGAAGTTATCGCTCTCTGCGAGAGCTTGGGAAGTTAAGGGACAATAGTCTTATTGCTGAGTATTCGCCCCCAAGAGAGAAAGACTGATGTCCCTTAACTTCTCTAACTTCTCTAACTTCTTTAACTTCTCTAACTTCTCTAACTTCTTTAACTTCTTTAACTTCTCTAACTTCTTTAACTTCCCTACATCCGAAACTTGAATAATATACAATTACCATCCGGAGTTCTGCGACAGATAGTCGGAGCCCATCAAGGTAATCTGGTTGGAAGGCTTGCGCATCAATCCCTTGGTGTCGAGGAACTTACTGGTATCAAAGCTCATATACGAAGCGTTGCCACCATTGTTGATTTGCACGCCATTCTGCTTGCCCAGCAGTGTGGCCGTACCCTCCAAACCCTTGAAGCGGAGCATGTCCCAATAGCGGATGCCCTCGAAGGCAAACTCCAGGCGACGCTCCTCGAAGATGGACTCCTTCGACAACTGCTTGTGGTGGGAAGCATCGCCGAAGGCACGGTCTCTCACCTGGTCGAAGTAGCTCTGTGCATTCGGACATCCCATCTCGGCTGCCATCAGGAGCACGTCGGCATAGCGCATCACGATATAGTCCTGGCTCTCCTTATACTGCCAGTCGGCACCCGCACCGGCATTCTCCACCTCTATCCAGCGTGTGCCGTCGTTGAAGCCCGTGGCGGAATATTTCTTGATGGAATAGCCAGTATACTCCCGCCAGTCGTTGGAGGAATTGAACTTGTCTGAGCTTGCGATGCCTTCCTTCGTGATATTGATGATGGAAGCGTCGCGGCGGCTGTCTCCCTCCACATAGGTGCTATACAACTGGGGGTTGACGGTGCATACTCCCCATCCCGTGGCGTAGGGCGCAAAGGTGGTGTTGCGCAGGGAAATCAAGGGGACGGCACCGTTCTGGTTGGTTCCCTGAGACGGATTGGAGTCAAACTTCAGGTTGAAGAGAATCTCCGAATTGCTCTCTCCGGCATAGTGGTCTGTGCTCCAGGCGTGGGTTCCGTCGGCGGCAGCCTTGCGAGACGCAGCAGGCCAGAGGTAGGCAAACTTATCCACGAGCTTGAAGTTGCCGTTCTGGATGATGTCCTCCAAGCCAGTCTTCACCTCATCCTCGGTCACTGCCTTCAACTGCTGGCCATAGTAGCCGGTGTAGAAGAGGTAGACACGAGCCAAGAGGGCCTTGGCTGCCCACTCGGAGATGAGACCATTCTTGGTAGACTTCCAGGCGTCGGCATCGTAAGCCCCGAAGTGAATCATGCTGGCGGCATCCTTCAGGTCGGTGGCTATCTGCTCATAGATGTCGGCCACGGGACTTTCCTTCACCTTGTTGACACTGGTCTCCGTGAGCAAGGGCACCTCGCCATAGAGACGGGTAAGGTCGAAATAGCAGAGGGCGCGGATGGCCTTGGCCTGGCCGATGACATTCTTACGCTGCTTTTCCTTTTTCTGCTCCTCGCTATCCTTGTCGTTCTCGTCGTTGTTGCCGTTCCATGCTATGCTACCCTCGCTCTGGATGAGCGAGTTGCACCGGTTGATGCAAGCATAGTAAGCCACCCAGCGAGACTCCATCAAGTTGGAGCTGGCCACATATCCCTTGTCAAAGTTGTCGATGGCCATGAGGTCGGTGTTGTCGCCCACGCCGCCACCGGCAAAGCAATCGTCCGACATCAAGTCGGAAGCCACCTGGAAGTTGGCCCCGTCATAGCAGTAGGCCTGCTGGTAGCCGTCATAGCAGCCGTTGAGCTCCAGCTCGGCATCCTCGCCCGACATGGAGACTCCTACGGCCAGACTCCCCTTGGGAGTGGTATTGAGGTAATCGTCGCCGCAGGAAGAGAAGGCCAGAAGCCCCAACCCTGCGAACATCGCATTAACATATATCTTCTTCATACGAATAAGCCTATTTTAGAATTTAACATTTAATCCCACGAGGAATGTGCGTGGACGCGGATAAGAACCTAAGTCCATGCCCGATGCCCATGAATAGTAGCCGAAGCCTATCTCGGGGTCCATACCGTCGTACTTGGTGAGGCAGAAGAGGTTCTGTGCCTGTACGTAGAGACGGCACTGTGAGAGCCAGCCCTGGTGAATCAGCGGAGCGAAGTCGTAGCCGAGGGTTACGTTGCTCAAGCGGAGATAGTCGCCCTTCTGGAGGAAATTGTCGGAGAACTCATAGTTCATCGTAGACTTGGAGGAGATGCGCGGCACCGTGTTGGAGGTACCCTCGCCCGTCCAACGCTTCAGCACGGCCGTGGTCCAGTTGTTCTGATAGGTCGTGTAGTTGCGGTAGCACTGGAGTATCTTGAAGCCTGTGGCACCGGCAAACTGGGCGTTGAAGTCGAAATGCTTGTAGTTGAAGCCCACGTTGAAACCAAAGGTGAACTTTGGCACGCCATTGCCCAAATCTACCTTGTCATCGTCGTTGATGACACCGTCGTGGTTCACATCCACATACTTCACGTCGCCAGGCTTCACGTCAGACTGGAGGATGCCGTTGCCGTCCTTCTTCCATTCGTCGATTTCCTGCTGGTTCTGGAAGATGCCAGCCGTCTTGTAGCCCCAGAAATAGCCCATGGTATGACCCGTCTGGGCACGGAATATCTCGGTGTTGTCGTCGGAGAGAATCTGACCGCTACCATGGATGATGCCATCGTTGGTAGGAATCGAAGTAACCTCATTCTTGTTATAGGCTCCGTTCACGCCGAGGGTATAGCCGAAGTCCTTGCCTATCTTGTCGTTCCAAGTGAGGCTGAACTCGAAACCCGTGTTGCGCACGTCGCCACCATTGATGAGGGCGGTAGAGAAACCTGTAGTGGCATAGGTAGGAGATGTGACAAGCCAGTCCTTGGTGGTCTTCACATAATAGTCGAGGTTGACATTGAGCTTGCCCAGCAGGCGGGCGTCGATACCGATGTTCAACTGCTCGGAGGTTTCCCAAGTCAGGTCGGGATTGGCCACACGCGTGGGATAGAAGCCATACTTGCCGCTGTTGTCACCATAGTTGTAATACACGTCATTGCCCAATGTGGCGAGATACTGGAAGCAGGAGATGTTCTGGTTGCCCACCTGTCCCCAGGAGAGACGGAGCTTCAAGAAGTCGAGCGACTTGGCGAGAGGCTGGAAGAACTTCTCGTTGGAGATGGTCCATCCTGCAGAAACAGAAGGGAACCAGCCGAAGCGGTGTCCCTCGGCGAAACGGGAACTACCGTCGCAACGCAAGGTGGCGTTCACCATATAGGTGTCTTTCCAGCTCCAACCCAGTCTGCCGAAGTAAGAGACGGTGCGGGTAGGGTCGCTGCTGATGCCCGTAGCCTTGTTTCTGGTTTCGTTGGCATTGCTGAGCCAAGCCTTGCTCCAGGAGTCGAAGCCCTGCTTCATGTCTTGGTTGTCGGCGGCCATCCACTGTCCGTCGTAGCGGGAAGCCTCCGTACCGATGAGGGCATTGAAGGAATGGTCCTTGATGTCGAAGTTGTACGACAGCGTGTTGGTCCATGTCAGGGTATAGCCGTCGCTCATATTCTGCGACACGTTTGACATATAGTGGTCAGTGTACTGGTCGAAGCGATACTTCGGAGTATAGTAGCGGCCATCATAATTATTGTAGGAGATGCCGAACACCGAACGGAACACGAGGTTCTTGACGGGCTGCACGTTCACATAGGCATTGGCATCCACCATCCAAGTGTGCTGGCGGTTCTTGTTGATCATCAGCGAGCCTACAGGGTTGCCACCCGTGCCTTTGTTCCAATCAGAATAGTTGGTGTCGAAATAGCCCGTGCCATAGTTGTCCTTACCATAGATGGGGTTTACGGGATAAGCCTGCAAGGCGGCGCGGAGGGCACTGCCGGAATACAGGATGTTGCCACCGCCGTCGCTCAAGTCGTTGACACCATTCACACGCTTGTGAATCAAGCTGACGTGCTCACCCACGGTGATGATGTCTTTGTAGAGCTTGTGCTCGCTGTTGATGCGGAAGTTGTAGCGGTTCATGTCGTTCACGCCCTTGCCGCCTATCAAACCTTCCTGATAGAGATAGCCCACGGACATGGCATAGGTGGAAGTCTTGCTGCCACCCGTTACACCCAGGTTGTAGCTCTGGATGCTGGCATTCTTGACGGTGATGGCATCAAACCAGTCGGTGTCCACCCCCTGTATACTCTTCATGCTGCTCCAGTCGTTCACGGCACCCGTACCCATGTTGATGTTGTACTCGTCCATGATGGTCTTGTACTGCTCTGCATTCAGGAGCTTGGGCGACCGGGCCACGTTCTGGATGCCCAGATAGCAGTCGAAGGAAACCTTGGCTGTACCCTCCTTGCCACTCTTGGTAGTAATCAATACCACACCATTGGCAGCCTGCGCACCATAGATGGCAGCGGAGGCAGCATCCTTCAACACGTCGATGCTCTCGATGTCGGCAGGGTTCAAGGTGGAGATGTCGCCTCCCACTCCATCTATCAGATAAAGAGGAGCACTGCTACCCGTGGTACCCAAACCACGGATATTGACCTTCATGCTGGAGCCCGGCTGGCCGGAAGTGGTAGTAATGTTGACACCGGCAGTCTGCCCCTGCAAGGCTTGCAGCGGACTGGTGGTGTTCATCCTGGCGATGTCGTCGCCCTTCACCTGGGTAGTGGCACCTGTCAAGAGTTTTTTCTTCTGCACGCCGTAGCCCACGACGACAACCTCATCGAGCGAGTGCTTGTCTTCCTGAAGGGCGACATGAATCTCCGATTCCTTGACCTTGATTTTCTGGGAGACGAATCCCAGGTAAGACACTTCGAGCGTCTGTCCCACATTTGCCTCGATGGTGAAGTGACCATCCAAGTCGGTTACGGCACCCGTCTTCGTACCCTGCACCATGACACTTGCGCCAATCAAAGGCTCATTGTCGCTGGCAGAGATAATGGTACCCGAAACCGTCTGGGCATTGAGGACACCTGCTCCGATTCCTAACATTGCCTGGAAAGCCAACAACATGGCAACCAAGACAATCCTGCGCAGCTCATGGCCACGCGAGAATTTAAGAGATGTTTTTCTCATCATTATTTCTAGATTTAAAATTGATGTGCTATGCGCTATATTAAGTTAGAAACGTAATGCAAAATTAATCCTTTATATCATTTACCTGGAGATAGTTTTGTATCACAACACTGCCACCTATGTTAAATATTACATTATATACACTTGTCCTGAACCATTATATCAGAGAAAATCCGTATCTTTGCAGCAATTTTAGCACTAACAACAATGAGAAGAGCGCATATCATCTTATTACTGCTTGCCTTCTGCATAAGGACAATGGCAGCTGGCTTCGAGTTCCGCAACTTGAACATAAGCGACGGCTTGGCAGGAAGCCGCGTCAACTGTATCACGAAAGACCCCAAGGGCTTCCTGTGGTTCGGTACCGACGCAGGCCTCAGCCGCTTCGACGGTTTCAGGTTTCGCAACTTCTATTGCAGCACCACCGACAACACCTCCTTGCGCAGCAACCAAGTGACCAGCCTCCTCGTCGACGCCCAGGGCTTGCTCTGGGTGCAGACCTCGGCGGGCTATTGCATCTACAATCCGCAGACGGAAAAGTTCTATCGGGAGATACCCGAATGGATGAAGAAATGCGGTATCAAGAAATTCCCCGACGAGATATACATCGACGGCAGGCACAACTTCTGGATGGCGGTGAAAGAGGTGGGATGCTTCTATTACGACACCCACACCCAGCAGCACTTCCTTTTTAAATTCGGAAAGAGGAAAGGCGAAATCCCCTATGGTGAAATCAACAGTTTTACTGAGCGCGGCAACTCGCTGGTGGTTTCCTACAACAATGGTACGCTGATGCGCCTGGACGGCGGCAAGCACCAAGTGGTGTGGATAGACCGCAGCCTGTCCAAGAACTCCACGCAATTCCAATATTACCGCACGTTCATCGACCGGCAGTATAATTACTGGGTGACCAACAGCAACAACCGCACCTATATATATAGTTCGTCGAAACGCCGTTGGTATGACAATACAAAGAGTTTCTTTGCCGAACAAGGCTTCAAGACTCCCGTACACGACTTCCTGATACGCGACATGAAAGAGGATGCCTGCGGAAGGCTCTGGATTGCTACCGAGCACGACGGCCTCTACATCGTACACCCCAAGGCGAAGACCGTAGACCAAATCCTCCCGGACAGCAGCAATCCCAACACGATACCCGACAACACCCTGGAGTCGGTCTACATCGACAAGAACGGGGCCATCTGGTTTGGCACCTACAAGAACGGTGCGGCCTACTATTCGCCCACCCTCTCCCAATACCCCACCCTGCCCTTCGGCGACATCTGCACGATGACCGAAGACGCGGAGGGCAACTATTGGATGGGCACCAACGACCACGGCATCGTATGCTACAATCCCCTCACCAGCAGCAAGCAAGTCTTCGACATGAGAGTCTCCCATCTGGGAAGCAACGTCATCGTCAGCAGTCTGAGGAGCAAAGACGGCTCCTTGTGGTTTGGCTCCTTCAGCGGCGGCATGACCCACTGGAAGAACGGAACCTTCACAGCCTACAGCGCACAAAAAGGCGGACTGGCCAACAACAGCGTATGGACACTGGCAGAGGACAAGCAGGGGCGCATCATCATCGGTACGCTGGGGTCGGGCGTGCAACTGTTCTCGCCCATCACCCAAAAGTTCACCAGCATCAACAGCCTCAACTCCGCCCTCCCTTCCGACTACATCGCCTCGATATGCCTGGATGCCAAAGGCAGAATCGTCATCGGACACTCACAAGGCATCTCCTTCATCGACCCGAAGACGCTCAAGGTCACCAATTTCACCAAGACGCACGATGGGGAAACATTCTCCAGTCCGATGATTACGCAAGTATTGGCAGACAGCCGCGGCTTGTTGTGGGCAGCCACGCTGTCGGGCATAGACGTTTACGAGCCAAGCTCCGACCGAATATACCATCTCTACAAGACACCTACCATGGCATGCGCGCTGGTGGAAGACAAGAACCATCATGTCTGGGCCACGCTGTCACGCAGCATGGTAAGGATAAAGGTGGAAGGCAACAGCGGGCAACGCTCCTTCTTCCTCACCAACTACGATGACTTGGACGGTCTGCAAAAGCGGAACTTCAACTTCCGCAGCATCATGCTCGACCGCAAAGGCAGCATCGTGGCAGGCGGTCAAGACGGCATCAACATACTGCCGATGAACAAGACCGCCAAGGCTACCTCGCATGCCAAGGCCATCTTCAGCGGAGTCGTGTTGTTCGACCATCTGCTGGCCGTGGGCGAGAACTTCCACGACCGCGTCATTCTCAACGAAGCCATCAACGAGTCAAGGCTCTTGAAACTCAACCATTCAGAGAATGCCTTTTCCGTTCTCCTCGCCTCCAACCAAGTGGAGATTCCGGCGAAAAGCAAGTTCATGTATCGCCTGTTGGGATTCAACGACGACGAATGGCTGATGACCATGGAGTCGCAACCCAGCATCACCTATACCAACCTGAATCCCGGCAAATACACGCTACAGGTAAGGGTGGTGAACCGCGACGGAAGCGTGAGCCAAGAGATAAGCGAGATGGAAATCATCGTGCGCCCTCCCCTCTGGCTTTCGTGGTGGGCCATCATGCTCTATCTGCTCTTCATCGCCGGCCTGGTATGGCTGGCCTGGTATTTCTTCTTCTACCGCAAAATGGAACAGATGAAGGTGGAACACCAACTGAAAGAGGCCGCCCACAAGCATGAGTTGGACGAGGCCAAACTGTCTTTCTACGCTGATGTAAGCCACGACCTTCGCACCCCGTTGGCACTGGTTATCTCGCCTGTCAAGATGATGCTCGACAAAGAGAGAGACCCTGCCAAGGCCAGTTCCCTGGAACTCATCTACCGCAATGCCAAAAGGTTGCTGGACCTCGTGAACAAGACCCTCGACCTGCACATGATAGAAAGCATGAAGAAAATCGTGGGCGAAGAAAAGACTGAGCCCCAGGAAGATACCGACATCGAAGGAGAAAGCAAGCAAAACCTCTCCACCCTGCTCACGCAGATGAACAACAAGCTGAGACAGGGCGAATACGAAGTGCTCGTGGTAGACGACAGCGAGGATTTCCTCACCTTCATGACCGAAGCCCTCGCAGACACCTACAAGGTGGAAGTGGCAAGAAACGGCAAGGAGGCCTTGCGCCAGATAGCCAAGCACAAGCCCGACATCATCCTCTCCGACGTGATGATGCCGGAGATGGACGGCAACGCCCTTTGCCGGGCCATCCGCGAGAACCCGAAGACGGAGCGCATCCCATTCGTCATGCTCACCGCCCGCCTTTCCACCGAAGCCAAAATAGAAGGAATGACCAGCGGTGCAGACGACTACATCACCAAGCCCTTCAACTTCGACCTGCTCAATCTGCGCATCTACAACCTCATCAAATGGCGGCACGCCACCCCGATAGGCCAGAAGATAGAGCCCGAAATAAAGCAGGTGGAAGTGACTTCGGTGGACGAACAGCTCGTCAAGGATGCCACCAAGCTGGTGGAAGACCAGCTCGACAACTCAGACCTGTCGGTGGAAATGATGAGTTCGGAACTGGGCATGTCGCGTGTAAACCTCTACAAGCGCATGCTTTCCGTCACGGGCAGCACTCCTTCGGAGTTCATCCGTAGCATCCGTCTGCGCCATGCCGAAGTGCTCTTGCGAGAGGGAAAATACAATGTGAGCGAGGTAGCCTACATGGTAGGCTTCAAGAATCCAAGATATTTCTCCCGCTATTTTGCAGAGGCTTACGGAATGTACCCATCGCAATACAAGAACTGCGGACAGGGAGACGAGGAAGAAGAGGAGTAATAACAATTCAACTTTCGGAAGTTCCGAAAGAAGGGAAGTTAAGGGGAGTTAAGGGAAGTTATCACTCTCTGCGAGAGCTTGGGAAGTTAAGGGACAACAGTCTTATTGCTGAGTATTCG
>CAVGLH010000082.1:0-9931 GCA_963630065.1 Bacteroides fragilis
GTGTACATCATTGAGCAAACCTCAGACAATGGAGCTGACAATGCCAAGTAATGACGACAACACCCAAGATGAGCAGAAGAACGAGGCGAAAGCTTCAGAGGCTGTGACTCTCTATGTGACTGCAGACAACAAGATTTACTATGGTGCCGGTATCCCTAAGTACGAAGATCCCAACTGGATCAAGGAAACAACATGGGGAAGCCAGGGTATCCGCAAGGTCTTGAGAGAGCATGCCACAGAGAATGGTATACGTCCTGTAGAACGCATCATGCTCGCCGTTAAGGAGTTGAACATCGAACGTTCAAAGAATCCAAACCAATATCCTGACAGCATTTATCAGAAGAAGCTGAGCGAACTAAAGGGTGGTAACCTGAAAGACGGTAAGATTCCTACCCTGACCATCGTGATCAAGCCTACCGACAATGCTTCGTACAAGAATATGGTTGACGCACTCGATGAAATGCAGATTTTGAACATTGGTACGTATGTCATCGATAAGATTAACGCAGACGACGAGAAACTTCTCAAGTCAAGAGGCGTTAAGATGTAAGATGATTACTAACAATTAAAACAAGAAAGAAATGGCAAAAATTGATCTATACGATCCTAGTTGGGTCGAAATGGTTTTCGCCGGGAAGAACAAGGAGTATGGTGCATACCAGCTCCGCAAAGGCACTTCCAAGCGAAACATCAAGGCGCTTCTGATCTTGGTCATCGCTGCAGCTCTCGTGGGTGGATTCTTGGCTTGGAAGGTCATCGAACAGAAACAAGCTGAAGAGCAGCAAGCTTACTTGGAGGCTATGCAGTTGCAGAAACTCCAGGAGCAGGCTAAGAAGGAAGAAAAGAAGAAAGAGCCAGTGAAGCCAAAGATTGAACCTAAGAAGGAGATACCAGTGGCTCGCGAAACTCAGAAGTTTACTGCACCTGTCATTAAGAAGGATGAACTCGTAAAAGAGGAAAACCAAGTTAAGCAGATGGATAAACTGGACGACAAGGTAGCTGTAGGTGCTGAAGACAAGGAAGGTGTGAAGGACCGTACAGTGGAGGCAGTGAGAAGCGAGGTAGCTGTTGCAGCTCCACCTCCACCACCAGCTCCAAAGCCTGAGGTTGCAACAAAGGTATTCGACGTGGTAGAGGAGATGCCATCATTCCCTGGTGGCCAAGCCGCACTCATGCAGTATCTTGCCAGCAACATCAAGTATCCTGTCGTAGCACAGGAAAATGGCGTACAGGGACGTGTTATCGTATCATTCGTGGTAGAGCGCGATGGTTCTATCTCTGATGTGAAGGTGGCTCGCTCCGTAGACCCATCACTTGACCGCGAGGCACAGCGCGTGGTCAAGAGCATGCCTAAGTGGAAACCAGGTAAGCAAAATGGTGCTGCAGTACGTGTTAAATATACTGTACCTGTTGTATTTAGATTGCAGTAAAAGAATGAACAAGACATCTTATATTTATATAGGATTAACAGTACTATCAATGGCTTTCTTCTCGTCTTGTGGCGGGAGGAAAGCCAAAGATGGTAGAACTGACACTCCGACTTCCGGCACAATCGAGTTTGTGGCGGACGAGAGTTTGAGTCCTATCATTGACGAGGAAAGGAGCCAGTTTGAGTTTGAATATCCCCAAGCCAAGCTCAAGCCAAAATACACAGATGAAGTCACCGGTCTTCAAATGATCAAGGATTTCAAGACTACCTTATTGTTTACTACACGCAGTCTGAAAGACAGCGAGATAGCTTACTTGAAATCAAAAAGCAACGTGATTCCTTCCGTTTTCCCTATAGGCTACGATGGGTTGGCGTTCATTGTGAACAAAAACAACAACGATACGTGCATCACAGTAAACGACCTGAAACGCATACTTACCGGTAAGGCAACAAAGTGGAGCGACATCGTAGAAGGGTCGAAACGGGGCGACATTGAAGTAATATTTGACAATACACGTTCCGCAACCACCAACTATGTTACCGATTCCATCCTGCATGGTGCCAAGATGGGAGCCAACATCATGGCTGCCAAGACGAGCAAGCAAGTGGTGGATTACGTAGACCAGAATCCTGGTTCGATAGGTGTGATTGGGTCCAATTGGCTGAACGACCGCCGAGATTCAACCAACACCACCTTCAAGAAGAACATCCATGTCGTGTCGGTGTCTGTCAAAGACAAGGCTACACCAGCCAACAGCTGGAAACCATACCAAGCCTATCTATTGGATGGCAGATACCCATTTGCGAGAACATTATATGCCATTGTGGTAGACCCTCACAAAGCACTGCCCTGGAGCTTTGCCAACTACATCAGCGGCCCGAAAGGACAGTTGATACTTTTCAAAGCTGGCTTGCTCCCATACAGAGGAGACATCACATTCAAGAAAGTGAATATCAAAAGATAAAAGGCGAAAAATAGCAGAATTATGAAAGCAGTTAAATATTTAGTGGCAGGATTGCTCGTCATGGGTTTGGCAGCTCCTGCAATGGCTCAGGACGTAAACTACAAAGACGCCTTGAAGCCTATCGAGACAACTTTGAAGTCAGGAAACATCGACGAGAAACAGTTTGCCAAGGATCTAAAAGAATATCAGAAGACATTCAAGAAAGATCCAAAGGCTTTGGTAGCATTAGGCAATTCCCTGGTTATCAACAAGAAGTACACTGAAGCAAACGCTGTGGCCGATGCTGTAATCGCCAAGTACAAAAACTATGGTGACGCCTATATCTTGAAGGGTGACATCTACGCCATGCAAGACAATGGTGGCGAGGCTGCCACATGGTATGGACAGTGTATGACGATGGACCCCAAGAACCCTCAGGGCTACATCAGCTACGCTCGCGTATACCAGAAGATTGACCCAAATGGAAGCGCAGAAGCCCTCAAGAAGTTGAAGGAAATCGCTCCCGACTACCCCGTGGAAGCAGAGACCGGCCATACATTCTATGCCAATGGCAACTACGAGAAGGCCTACGAGAATTTCTCCAAGGCAAATCACAGCACAATGGAAGAGTATATCTTCTACGAGTACTGCTTCACTACCTATGTATTGAACAAGAAGGATGAGTCGCTGGCACTCTGCAAAGAAGGAATACAGAAATATCCAAAGGACACTGCATTCTTGATTTTGGCTATGCGCTCTGCCGTTGATACAGAGAAATATGAGGAAGCCCTTCAGTACGCACAGGCCATCATGAACAACAGCGAGATAAAGAAGAACTCCAGTATCTACTCATACTATGGCTTGGCTCTCTCTGGCAACAAGCAGTACGACCAGGCATTGGAGCAATTCAACAAGGCTCTCGAAATCAACAAGGAAGATTTCAAGCCATACCAGTATATCTCTGAGACATACAAGGCTATGGGCAATGAAGACAAGGCGTTGGAATACAGCCAGACATACATGGACAAGAATCCTAACGTAGCACCTTCTGACTTCGTGAAGATGGCTGAAATCTACAATGCCAAGGCTACTAAAGCTGCGAAAGGCAGTGCAGAAAAGACTGCCAACGTAGAGAAGGCTGTGAATGTATACAACTCATTTGCCGCCAAATATCCTCAGTTGAAGGCATACGCTGACTTGCAGGCTGCCAACATCGCCTTCCAGAACGAAATGGATGACAAGGCTCTCGAAAACTACCAGAAGGTGATTGACGAGGTTGAGAACAAGCAATATGACGAGGATGAGAAGGGCTACTTGATGCAGGCATACAAGAATGCCGGCTATATCTACTGGAGCTCCAAGAACGACTTGGATACTGCCAAGCCATACTTCGAGAAGTTGATTAAGCTCGACCCGAACAACTCACTCGCCAAGAAGGCATTGGGCCTTGAAGAGGAAGCAGCACAATAAAACAAGAAAAATATCCTAAACATAAAAGCAGTGAAGGAAAAAACTTCACTGCTTTTTTCATACACTTCAGGTATGGGGCACAAAGAAAAGAGCGACCCGTAAGGAATCGCTCTCATTTGTTTTATGTAACTAAAAGTATCTTACCATAATAAATTATGGAAGACTGATTGCCTCGTTAGGGCAAACATCTGCACAAGTACCACACTCAGTACAAGTGTCTGGGTCAATTGAATACTTGTCGCCCTCAGAGATTGCACCTGATGGGCACTCATCGATACATGTACCGCATGCGATACAATCGTCACCAATTACGTATGCCATAATTCTAATGTTTTATAATGTTAATAATATTTCTTGTTCACTTGTTCTTGTATAATACCTAGCAGGTCATTACCTACTTTTGATGGTGCAAAGATAATAATTATTTTTGAAATACCTACAATTAGGTATGACTTTTTTTTCTATTTATACGTTATCGAAATAAAAAACAACACAATATCTGAGACAGAATTCCGTTTTATAGATATGAAGAAGTATATTATTATAATATTAATAGGTATAGGAATCGGCGTAAGCGCCAGCGCACAAGAGAGGACTGTAGAAAATCGTCCTTACACCGACTTGCGCCCCTTCCATCTTGGAATTTTTGTAGGTACCCACTTTCAGGACATTGAATTCACTAATGTCGGACCAACATCCTATACGGATGCCGATGGCAACACACAATCCAGCAATGTGACTGTAGACCAAGACCGATGGGAGCCAGGATTCACAGTAGGTGTATTGGGAGAAATCAGACTCAACAGCAGCTTTCAATTCAGAATCGCTCCAGCCATGTATTTTGGCACTCGCCACCTCACCTATCGCAACTTGCTGCAAAAGGATGCCAAAGGGAATGATATAACGCAAACACAGGAAATGAAGACGGCCTACATATCATGTGCCTTCGACTTGATATTCGCCGCAGAGAGATTCAACAATCACCGCCCATACATCATGGCAGGACTCAATCCCATGATGAACCTTACGGGCAGCAACGAGGATTATATCAAACTGAAGAAAAGTGAGTTGTTCCTGGAATTAGGTATTGGTTGCGACTTCTATCTGCCATTCTTCAAAATACGGCCTGAGCTCAAGTTCATGTATGGCATCACTGACTCATACGACAAGAGCCACGCCAAAAACATCAAGGACAAAAATATGCTACCATATACTATGGCAGCCAAAGCTGCACATAGTAAAATGATAGCACTAACGTTCTATTTTGAATAAGAGCCAAAGCTATTCTGAAACTTCCCAACGGAATACACAGCCGTTCTTCATTCCCGCATCTGCGCCCTGGAAATCGGCAGAATAGGGACTTCCGTCCTTGGGATGCTTGCCTACATATCGTTGTGTCTTCAGCGAGAGGAGCATGCAACGATTGTAGAGCATATCCTGCCACACAAACTTCTCTGCCTTGGAAGCATCAGCAGTGAGGCGAACATCTCCGGAAAGGCCAGCACCTGCGATATATACATATCTTCCGTCGGCAGTCTTCAGATTCACCGTTCCCTTGCCGCAATCCACAACTTCAAAGGTAACCTCGTCACGTCGGTCTTCCTTGTTCCAGGAGTCGTGCATCAATCCATGTCGAGTGGCATTCATCAAGTTACCATCGGCGAGATTAAAGAAACGCACCTTCTTGCCAAGAGGCAGATTGGCGGTTCTGTCAGCCATGGGTTCCTCCACCTTGAAGTCATCAAAGTCGGCAACACCTCCATTCTGCCCATTCTTGTTGAAGGCATAGAGTGCGACTCGTACTCCCTGGAAGGTCTTCAACTGATAAGGAGAAATGATTTCGCCACCGATATTCTCCCAGGTCTTACCGTCAAAAGAATAGGAATACTGTAGCTGACTCTTGTCGTAGTCGCCATAGAGACGCAGCCACACCACCTTGTTCTTATCCAAAGACTTCAAAACCTCTTTGTTCTCACGCTGGTCATAGCAGCGCAAGGCCAACCCCTTGTCTGTCTTCACCACACCCAACGAAGCATACGGCATATTGATGACACCAAGGCCAGCCTCATCACCGACTTTCAAACGAGAAGCGTCCAACTTGACGGAAGTATAAGACACTGGTCCGATGGCACGCTGGGTAAGCGAGTTCTTCGCCCAAAGCAACTGATTGGCAGGCATCGAGTGCAAACGGAGCCATCCCTTGCGCTCCTTGTTGAGCGACCACATCTTGTCGTCCGGGTTATGGCTCCACTGCCAAACGGGCTTGAAAGTCTTACCCGAGAAATCATCACATCTGTCGTAGGCAGCCAGTGGAGTCTTCACCGCATCGTTGGGCTTGAACCATGTACGAGGCGAGCGACCAAGGTTCTTCTCCAATCCGAAGTAGGGCCAACCGTCCACCCAAGTAATCGGTGAAAGACAGGTCGTTCTTCCCACGCCATTGAAATCTTGCATCGACACGCCCCACCACTTGCCATCGGGTGCCTCAACGATACCGCCTTGATGGATAGTGGAGCAGATGAGACGTGTATCCTCTGGCTTACCAGTCTTAAAGGTAAAACCATCTTCAGGAACTTTACTACCCAAGCCTACGTTGTTGGTAGTCCAAGCCGCAGAATAACCGAAAGATTCTCGTTCACTGATGACGCAAGTCTCATAAGGTCCCCAGATACTCTTGCTTCGGGCACACTGCATACGACCCATTGGCGAATAATCGGCAGAAAGAATATAGTACATACCGTTAATCTTATAGATATGATGTCCCTCTCCCATCGCATTGCCCTCGGGGATGACCACCTTGCTAGAACCTTCCACCGGTCCGCTAAGGTCTGGTTTCAACTCAGTAACCGTCACGTTGCCATACTTATGGATAGCGTATATCTTGCCATCGTCATCGAAGAGCACAGAAAGGTCGTAAATATGCCCCTCTATCTTTTGGTGCTTCCAAGGCCCCTTGGCACTATCCGAGATAAATACCTGCAAGCCATGTCCGTTGATGTTGGAGAAAATATAGAACTTACCATTGTGGTATCGGATAGCTGGTGCCCATATACCCTGTCCGTAAGCCTCCTTTCCATTGCGAAGGTTGAAGTCATCGCTGTCATCGAAACGATTGAAGCAATAGGAAGAGAACTCCCAGTTGACCAAGTCCTTGGAATGGAGCACCACCAACCCTGGAACACAGTGCATCGTAGTGCCAGCCAAGTAGTAGTCCTCGCCTACTCGGATAATATCTGGGTCGGAAAACTCGTCGTAAAACAAAGGGTTGGTATAAGTACCATTGCCATTGTCAGCCGACCATGATTTCTGTAGCATTTTGTCGGTAGCCACAGCCTTTTTCGTATTGTTCTGTGCTCCCACAGGCAAGGCAACAAGACTTGACAATGCAAGGGCCCAGAAAGAACATAAAAACATTTTTTGTTTCATATATAACATCACTTATTGGGTTAAGATTTTGTACACTTTACCTTTTTCCGTTTCCAAATCATACTCATATACGGAAGGGATATGAGCCTCAACAGCTCCCTTCCTCACTGATGCCACCACTGGAGTCTTGATGACAGCGGGCGCCAACAAGGAGTTGGGGCAAGAGCCAGTGGCCTCTTTCAGTCCTGCGGCCTTGAGAGGTACATACGAACGTATGCGCAATGTGCCCCCGATAGTTGACTTTATTTTCGCCACATCCAGCATGCCACTCTTCCACTTCATATCCACCACAAAACCGCCACGAGCACAAAGTCCCTTTACCTCACCGTCGGCCCAAGCACTTGGCAAGGCGGGCAAGAGATGCACAGCACCATCATGGCTCTGCAGGAGCATTTCGGCAATACCGGCAGTCACTCCGAAATTACCGTCGATTTGGAATGGCGGATGGGCATCGAAGAGGTTGGGATAAGTCCTTCCATTCTTATTCTTTGGATTCCATGGGTCTTCTTTAGCAGGCAACAAGGTCAGCATATTGCTGATAATCTTGAAGGCATGGTTGCCATCCAGCATACGGGCCCAGAAGTTTGTCTTCCATCCCAAGCTCCATCCTGTGGCTTGGTCTCCACGCTGCCGCAACGTATTGGCTGCCGCATGGAAAAGCTCCGGATGAGAATATGGGGAGATTTGGTTGGATGGATACAGACCATAAAGATGCGAGATGTGGCGATGCTCATTATGCGGGTCATCGGCATCCACCAGCCATTCCTGCAACTGTCCGTACTGTCCAACCTGCATCGGTGGCAAACTATTGATGGCAGTCTGATAATCAGCTCTATCCTTAGCATCCTCGCCCAGCACTTCAGCTGCATGGAGCGCATTGCTCAGTGCGTCAAACGCAATCTGATTGTCCATCGTGCAGCCAGCCGTCACAGATGTTTTCTTGCCCGAGGGACCTTGCTCAGGACTGACGGATGGAACAGTTACCTTCCACGGAGTTCCCGGCAATGGCTGCATATAGTCGAGATAGAAATCAGCAGCACCCTTCAACACGGGATACCACTTTCGCAAGAAATCCATATCACCCGTATAGAGATAGTGTTGCCAAAGATGGGTGGAAAGCCAAGCACCACCATTTGGGAACATACCCCAGTAGGCACCGTCCACCGGTCCTGCGATACGCCAGATGTCCGTGTTATGATGAGCCATCCATCCCCTACAACCATACATGTCGTGGGCTGTCTTTGCACCCGTCTCGCTCAAGTCCTTGATGAGTGAGAAGAGCGGTTCGGTGGTTTGGCTCAGATTAGTGACCTCGGCTGGCCAATAGTTCATCTCGGTATTGATGTTGATGGTATATTTGCTGTCCCAAGGTGCATTTTGGTTGTCATTCCATACGCCCTGCAAGTTGGCTGCCTGCCCACCGGGCTGAGATGAAGAGATAAGCAGATAGCGACCATAATTGAACATCAGCGCCACCATTGCCATGTCCTTGCTGCCCACAAACTTTTCCAATCGTTGATTAGTGGGCAACAGGGCGTTGGCATCAGTGGGGAGCGACAAGGCAACCGTACGAAACTGCTTCTGATAAGCCTCCACATGACGTTTCAACAACTGCTCATAGCTGAGAGACTTCACCTTATTTATATAGTCCGCATTTTTCCGGGCAGCATCACCCGACACATCGTGGTAGTTCACGAAGTTGGTGGCAGCACTCACGATGACGGTTGCTTCCGTCCCATTCGTTTTCACATCCACCACACACTCAGCTGTCAATGCCGCCTTGATGCCTTCCTGGTCCTGGCCTTTCACTTTCAGCACATATCCATTGGGCGTTGCCACCACTTGGTGTTCAAAGGGAGCGTCCAGTTTGACATCAAATGCCAACTTGCCCTTTTTACTTGCCTTGATATGACATACAATTACCCCATCTGCAAGCGAGGCAAAAGTAGTTCTTTCATACATCACGCCATTGAGCATAAAGCTGGTATGCGTCAAGGCTTTCTGCACATCAAGTTCACGATGGTAAGCCTCAGCCTTGCCATCCTCTTTCATCAGAATATGCAGGTTGGCCATCGGCAAGAAGCGCATGCCATGGGAACCTGTGAAGAAGTTTTTGTTGATGATGTTTGCCGCCTCTTCTTCCCTTCCGGCAAAGATCAACTTGCGTACCTCCGGCAACAGAGCCATCGACTTGCTGCTATTGTTATTGCAAGGCCCACCGCTCCAGAAGGTTTCCTCATTGAGCTGGATATTCTCGTCCTGCACACCACCATACACCATACCTCCCAAATGAGAGTTGCCGATAGGCAATGCCTCCAGCCAGTGGCTGGCAGGAGCATCATACCATAACTTGGTAGAATTGTCTGTTTTTATATTCTTGGCTGCCATGATTGGAACCAAAGAACAAGCCAAGAGAGCTAAGACTGCCCATTGCTTTTTCTTAATCATTATGTTTGGGTTTAAAGATTTCTCTGCAAAGTTACTGAAAATATCTGAAATAAGAAAGGGTGCTGTCACATTTATGCCAACAGCACCCTTATTATCATTTATTTTTCAAATTTCCACCAATCGAAGGTAAAGAGCTTGCCGCCCTTGTTGCCCTTGAACACAAGATACAAGTCGTGCTTGCCCGTTATCGGCTTCAAGATAGAAGTGGAAAGGT
>CAVGLH010000083.1:0-9829 GCA_963630065.1 Bacteroides fragilis
TCTCCGGTTTCTCCGCACAGAGCGGTATTACCATGACCATGCAGGACAAGACGGGTGGCGACCTCAATACCTTCTACACCAATGTGAAGAAGTTCCTGGCCGAGTTGAACAAGCGTCCGGAGATTCAGACTGCCCAGACTCAGTACAACCCTAACTATCCTCAGTACATGGTAGACGTGGACGTTGCCAAGACCAAGCAGGCCGGCATCTCTCCTTCTTCTGTGCTCACCGTGATGCAGGGTTACCTCGGTGGTCTCTACGCATCCAACTTCAATAGCTATGGTAAGCTCTACCGTGTGATGATTCAGGCTGGTCCTGAGAGCCGCATGCGTCCTGACGATTTGACAAAGATTTATGTACGTTGTGGCGACGGAACCATGAGCCCTGTGAGCGAGTTTGTGAACTTGCGCAAGGTGTATGGTCCATCCAACATCACCCGTTTCAACCTGTTTACCTCTATGGATGTGTCCGTGGCAACCAACAGCGGCTATTCTTCGGGTGACGGTATGAAGGCCATCGCCGAGGTGGCTAAGGAGACATTGCCTGAGGGCTATGGTTATGAGTACTCTGGTTTGACCCGTTCGGAGGCTGAGTCCAGCAACTCTACCGGTTTGATTTTTGCGCTCTGTCTGGTATTCGTATACTTGATTCTGAGTGCCCAGTACGAGAGCTACATCTTGCCTTTGTCTGTGGTGTTGTCCATTCCGTTCGGTTTGGCCGGTGCGTTCGTCTTCACCAACATCTTCGGCCACTCCAACGACATCTACATGCAGATTTCGTTGATTATGTTGATCGGTCTGTTGGCCAAGAACGCCATCTTGATTGTGCAGTTTGCCTTGGAGCGTCGCCGCACGGGTATGGCCATCAAGTACTCGGCCATCTTGGGTGCCGGAGCCCGTCTCCGTCCTATCTTGATGACCTCTCTGGCCATGATCATCGGTCTGTTGCCATTGATGTTCGCATCAGGTGTAGGCAAGAACGGTAACCAGACCTTGGGTGCAGCCGCAGTAGGCGGTATGTTGATCGGCACACTCTGCCAGATCTTCGTAGTGCCCGCCTTGTTTGCCGTGTTCCAGTGGTTGCAGGAGAAGCTGAAGCCATTGAAGTTCGAGGACGATCTCAATGAAGAGGCAGTTGCCGAGTTGGAGCAGTACACCAGTGCCGCCCATCGCAAACATAATAAATAAGATTGTTGCAATGAAAAAGAATATCAATATCATCATATTGGGTCTCGCAGCGCTCTCCCTGAGCAGCTGCAAGACTCTCTACGGAAAGTATGAGCGTCCCGACGTGAACACCAAGGGATTGGTGCGCGACTCTGCCTCTGTCACCGATACACTGGCAGTGAAGGACACCACCACCTTCGCCAACATCCCCTGGCGCAGCGTCTTCACCGACCCACAGCTTCAGGGCTTGATAGAGAAGGGCTTGGCCAACAATGTCAACCTGCTCAACGCCGCCCTCAACGTACACATGGCCGAGGAGCAGCTGAAGTGCGCCAAGTTGGCTTTCATCCCTTCGCTTTCGTTTACTCCTCAGGGCACGCTCTCTTCCTTCGACGGTGCCAAGACTACGAAGTCGTATAGCTTGCCAATCAGCGCCAGCTGGACGGTGGATCTCTTCGGCAACCTTCTCTCGCAGAAGCGCAGCGCACAGATGGCCCTTCTCCAGTTGCAGGACTATCAGGTGTCGGTGCAGACCAACCTCATCGCCAACATCGCCAACATGTACTACACCTTGTTGATGCTCGACAAGCAGGTGGAGCTGGTGGAGACCATGGAGAGCCTTACCAAAGAGACTTGGGAGACCATGAAGGTGCTCAAGGATACCAAGGCGGGCTATCGTGCCACATCCGTACAGGCAGCCGAGTCGAGCTACTACTCTGTGCTGACCCAGAAGACCGACCTTCTTCGCCAGATTCGCGAGACGGAGAACTCGCTCAGCCTCGTGCTTGGCGAGCAGGCTCATGCCATCGCTCGCGGCAAGTTGGAGAACCAGAGTCTTCCTGCCAATTTCTCTACAGGCGTAGGCATCCAGTTGCTCAATAACCGTGCCGACGTTCATGCCGCAGAGATGAACTTGGCCCAGTGCTTCTATGCAGTGGAGACCGCCCGCAGCAAGTTCTATCCCTCCATTACCATCACCGGTACCGGAGCCTTCACCAACAACGGAGGTCTCGTGAATCCCGGCAAGTGGCTGCTCTCGGCAGTAGGCAGTCTGGTGCAGCCCATCTTCCAGAACGGCCGACTCATCGCCGGTCTGAGGGTGGCCAAGGACCAGTATCAGCAGGCTTACAACACCTGGCAGAACACCGTGCTGAAGGCTGGCAGCGAGGTGAGCAACGCCCTCGTGCTCTACAACTCTTCCGACGAGAAGAGCCGCATCGAGGCACAGCAGATTGAGGTGTTGAAGAAGAACGTGGAGGATACCCGCGCCTTGATGGCAAGTGCCGGCAGCACTTACCTGGAGGTAATCACGGCACAATCCTCGCTGCTGAGCGTACAGCTCTCCAAGGTGGCAGACGACTTCTACAAGATGCAGGCAGTGGTGAATCTCTACTCGGCATTGGGCGGAGGAGCAAAGTAATGTTTAATTACTAATGTTTAATGTTTAGTTATTATGGCAAGTATAATAAGTCCAAAGGCAGAGGTCTCTCCCAAGGCTAAGATTGGGGACAACTGCAAGATATACCCCTTCGTCTACATCGAGGACGATGTGGAGATAGGTGACAACTGCACTATCTATCCCTTCGTGAGCATCATGAACGGTACCCGCATGGGATGCGGCAACAAGGTGTTCCAGGGGGCGGTGGTAGGTGCGCTTCCACAGGATTTCAACTTCAAGGGAGCCAACAGCTATGTGGTCATCGGCGACAACAACACCATCCGTGAGAATGTGGTCATCAACCGCGGTACTTACGAGGGCGGCAAGACTGTGCTCGGCAACAAGAACTTCCTGATGGAGGGTGCTCACATCTCCCACGACACCGTGATTGGAGATGCCTGCGTGTTCGGCTACGGAACCAAGATTGCCGGCGACTGCGTTATCGGCAACGGCGTCATCTTCTCTACCTCGGTGGTGGAGAATGCCAAGACCCGTGTGGGCGACCTGTCGATGATTCAGGCAGGCACCACCTTCAGCAAAGATATTCCACCTTATATTATAGCAGGTGGCAAGCCCGTGGCCTATACCGGTCCCAACACCCCCATCATGGAGGCAGCCGGGATAGGCGAGAAGGAATCCAAGCATGTGGCCAACGCCTATCGTCTTGTGTTCCATGGCCAGACATCCCTCTTCGATGCCATCAACCAGATTAAGGACCAGGTGCCCGATGGCCCTGAGGTTCAGAACGTAATCCGTTTTCTGGAGACTTCAGAGAAGGGTGTCATCACAAAGATGTAATTCAAGTCATACCTATTTGAATTTTACTCTGTATATAGAAAGGACTGGCCGTGAGGCTGGTCCTTTTTTATTATGTGTTCTAAAAAACTAGCGATTTTTTTTGGCGGTTTCGGAAAAAGATTGTAACTTTGGCGAAAAATTAGACGATTTAATACATTTAACATAATGATAAGCAACTATAAAGGAAATAATTTAGTGAGACGAGCGGTACTAGTCGCCGACTTTGTAATCCTCAACGCAGTGCTGCTAGCCTATTTTGAATATGCAAGTCAGTTGGTGCCGGAATATTTTCACCAAGCTACGAAGATTACGTTTTTCGTGGCCAATGCCGCATTGTTCCTTGCCGAGTACCTCCATTCTACCATCATCCATCTGAGGAAGGTGGGGATGATGCAGGTGTTGAAGCGTACATTCTGGCTTGCCGTCTACACCTCGATGTGCTTCTTTGTGTTCCTGCGCTTGCTGAATGTGGAGGGCAAGATGTTTTCCTTCTGTTGCATCTTTTCCCTGACTTTCTATGTCTGTCTGGTTCTCTCGCGAATGGTAGAACTGTCCCTGCTAAGATACTGCCGCAGAAAAGGTTACAACAGCAGGACGGCAATATTCGTGGGCAACGACCCTGCCGTGGCTGAACTCTACCAGACCCTGACCGGCGACCCCGCCACGGGCTATCGGGTGCAGGGCTATTATGCCGACCAAGACATAGAGAACGCTCCCGAGGGCCTGAAGAGGATAGGAGACATGAAGCTTCTCGACCAGCTGATGTCAACCTCCATCGACAATGGAGTGAAAGGAAACCCAGTGGGCATCGACGAGTTGTTCTGCTGTCTTTCTCACAACTGTTCCGAGGAAATCGTGAAGATTATACGGTATTGCAACAAGAACGTGATTCACTTCTACTACGTACCCCGTCTTTTCGGTGAGTATCGCTTGCATCTGGATGCCGTCAACTTCATGGGCAAGACGCTGTATTCCGACTACTATGCCCCACTGGACCTCACGTCAAACAAGTTGGCAAAGCGTGTGTTCGACATCGTGGTGAGCTTCTTGGTCTGCTTATGTATGCTGCCGTTCATCCCCATTATCGCACTTATCATCAAGATACAGAGCCCAGGCCCCATCCTCTTCCGCCAGGCGAGGACGGGAATGAACGGTGACACCTTCATGTGCTTGAAGTTCAGGTCGATGCATGTGAACAAGGATGCCGACAAGATACAGGCCACTAAGGACGACCCGAGAAAGTTCGCCTTTGGCAACTTCATGCGCAAGACCAACATCGACGAGTTCCCGCAGTTCTTAAACGTATTGGTAGGTGACATGAGCATCGTGGGGCCGAGACCCCATATGCTCCACCACACGGAAGTGTATGGAAGCATGATAGACAAATATATGGTGCGCCATCATGCCAAGCCCGGCATTACGGGATGGGCCCAGGTGACCGGCTGCCGCGGCGAGACCAAGGAACTGTGGCAGATGGAGGAGCGCGTGAAGAAGGATATCTGGTATATTGAGAACTGGACGTTCTGGCTCGACATCAAGATCATCCTCATGACCGCCAAGAGCATCATCTTCCCCGACAAGCATGCTTATTGATGCCAATTTCTTTGAAAAGTGTGAATAAATGCAATTTTTTTTTGTTATATATTGCTTATTGTGTAACTTTGCAGAGATTTTGGATTATTGTGCCCTTTTCTGAACGGAAAGGGCACGGAAAGTTTATCGTAAACTGGATAAGGCAATGAGAAAAAAGCAATATAAGCCCAGCAACCACAGGGGATTGCAAGTGGTGACACTTTGTATCAGCACTTCCATGGTGCTCATCCTCTTGGGGCTTGTCATCTTTTCGGTATTGATGGGGCGAAATCTCTCATCATACGTCAAGCAGAACCTCGTGGTACAGGTGATGCTGGAACAGGACATGACCAACCCCGAGGGCCTGCAGATGGTGAAGCGGCTCAACGCACGCCCCTATGTGAACAGTCTCACATACATCACCAAGGATCAGGCTTTGAAAGAAGCCACCCGCGACCTGGGAGCCAATCCGAGCGAATTTGTCGGCGTGAACCCCTTCCAGCCTTCCATCGAGATAACCACGAAGGCGGAATATGCCAACAACGACTCCCTCAAGTGGATAGCCAAGGAACTGAAGGCCTATCCCCGCGTAACCGAGGTGAGCTATCAGCACGACTTGATAGAGCAGGTGAACCGGTCGCTGGCCAAAATCAGCATCGGCCTCCTCATTGTTGCCGCCTTGCTTACCTTCATCTCCTTCTCACTCATCAACAACACGGTGCGCCTGGGCATCTATGCCCGCCGATTCTCCATCCACACGATGAAGCTGGTGGGGGCATCGTGGGGATTCATCCGTGCCCCCTTCGTGAGAAAATCAGTTGTGGTAGGACTTCTGGCAGGTATCATAGCCGACGCTTTCCTTGGCGGATGCCTCTATGCCTGGTATGTGCATGAGCCGGAGTTGCTCAGTGTGCTGGGATGGCAGGAGCTGGCCATCACGGGAGGTTCCGTCTTCCTCTTCGGCATCATCATCACCGCCATCTGCGCCAACATCTCCGTAAACAAGTTTCTGAAGATGAAGGCCGGCGACTTGTACAAGATTTAACATTCAACATTATAATAAATGGATAGAAGAAATTTAGCTTTTGATAAGGTCAACTTCATTTTGTTGGCTGTAGGAATGGCAATCGTCATCCTGGGCTTCATCCTGATTAGCGGTGGAAGCTCTGACGCAAACACCTTTGATGCGGACATCTTCAGTGCCCGCCATATTGTAGTGGGGCCAACCGTAACATTGGTAGGCTTCCTCTCGATTATC
This sequence comes from Bacteroides fragilis, assembly GCA_963630065.1. GTDB lineage: Bacteria > Bacteroidota > Bacteroidia > Bacteroidales > Bacteroidaceae > Prevotella > Prevotella fragilis_A. Next base: position 6,233 of record CAVGLH010000083.1, read on the forward strand.
TATGCAGTAATACGCAAACCGAAAGATTGAATAGGATATGAATTGGTTTGAAGCATTGGTATTGGGACTCTTGCAGGGTTTCACAGAGTATTTGCCGGTAAGTAGCAGCGGCCATTTGGCCATCGGTTCTGCTATCTTTGGCATCAACGGCGAGGACAACCTCACGTTTACCATCATGGTGCATGTGGCCACCGTGCTCAGCACATTGGTCATCCTTTGGAAGGAGATAGACTGGATATTGAGGGGACTCTTCAAGTTCAAGATGAACGAAGAGACCAAATATTTCATCAACATCGTCATCTCCATGATACCCGTGGGTATCGTGGGCGTGTTCTTCAAAGACACAGTGGAGGAAATCTTCGGTTCGGGTTTGCTCATCGTGGGCTGTATGCTCATCGTCACAGCCCTGCTCCTCACTTTCTCCTATTATGCCAAGCCACGCCAGCGCGAGAACATCAGTCCCTGGCACGCATTCGTCATCGGTCTCTCGCAGGCTCTTGCCGTGCTTCCCGGACTCTCCCGTTCAGGCACTACCATTGCCACCGGACTCCTGCTTGGCAACAAGAAGGAGAAGATGGCGCAGTTTTCTTTCCTCATGGTGATTCCGCCCATTCTGGGCGAGGCCTTGCTCGACTTGCTCAAGGGCCTGAAGGGCGAGGAGACACTCGGCGGCATTGAAACCTTCCCCATGGTGGTGGGCTTCGTGGCAGCCTTTGTATCTGGATGCCTGGCTTGCAAGTGGATGATCAACATCGTGAAGAAGGGCAAGTTGGTCTACTTTGGCGTATACTGCGCCATCGCAGGTGCCATCACCATCATCTGCTCATTATTATAATAGAGAGGAAGCTCATAGCATTTATAATAGAGGAAGCTCATATCATTTATGGATTTCAAAAAGGGAGAAATTTTTGCCATAGACAAGCCTTACCGTATGTCCAGTTTCGGGGCTTTGGCCCGCGTGCGCTACCTGCTCAGCAAGAAGTTGGGGGGCAAGGTGAAGATAGGGCATGCGGGAACACTCGACCCTCTGGCCACGGGGGTGCTGGTGCTCTGCACGGGCAAGTGTACCAAGCAGATAGAACAGCTGCAGGCGCATACCAAGGAGTATGAGGCTACATTGCAGCTAGGTGCCACCACGCCCAGCTACGACATGGAGCACACCGTGAACCATACCTATCCCGTCAGGCACATCACCCGGCGGATGGTGGAGGAAGCCTTGCAGAAATTCGTAGGCGAAATCCAGCAGGTGCCCCCTACCTACAGTGCAGTGAAGGTGAACGGAGACCGTTCCTATGCCCTTCGCCGTGCGGGGGAGGAAGTGGAGCTGAAGCCGAAGACGGTAAGGATAGACGAGATAGAGCTCACGGGCTACGACGATGAGAAGAAGACCGTCGGCATTCGTGTGGTCTGCGGCAAGGGCACCTATATCAGGTCGCTGGCCCGAGACCTGGGCCGCGCCTTGGACAGCGGAGCCTTTCTCACGGCCCTCAGACGCACCCGGTCGGGGAGCTTCGACGTGGCAGGCTGCGTCAGCTTCGAACATTTCAAGGAATGGCTCGACTCACAAGAGATAGAAACCAGTATTAATTAAGAACGGAGTTAAAAACAACAGATATGAAACTGTCACAATTCAGCTTTAAGCTGCCGCAAGAACAGGTGGCTCTTTATCCGCATAAAGCAAAGCGCGTAGTGAAGACTGCCGCAGGTGAAAAAACTTTCGAGGTGACTCGCCGTGACGAATCGCGCCTCATGGTGCTCCACAAGAAGTCGGAGACCATCGAGATGTACAAGAAAGACGCAAACGGCGAGAATGTGCTTGATGCCGACGGCAATCCCGTATACCTGCAGTTCAAGGACATCGTCAATTACTTTGGCGAGGGCGACACCTTCATCTTCAACGATACCAAGGTGTTTCCAGCCCGTCTCTATGGCACCAAGGAGAAGACGGACGCCAAGATAGAGGTGTTCCTGCTGCGCGAGCTGAATGCCGAGATGCGCCTTTGGGATGTGCTCGTGGAGCCAGCCCGCAAGATACGCATCGGCAACAAGTTGTTCTTCGACGAGGTGAACGAGATGGTGGCCGAGGTCATCGACAACACCACAAGCCGCGGACGTACGCTCCGCTTCCTCTACGATGAGGATGGCAACCACGATGTGTTCAAGCGTTCCCTCTTCGCCCTGGGCGAGGCTCCTCTGCCACGTTATGTCATCGACGGTCGCGAGAACCATCATGCCACGGAAGACGACATGGACGACTTCCAGTGTGTGTTCGCCCGTGAGGAAGGTGCCGTGACGGCTCCCGCCACAGGCCTCCATTTCAGCCGCGAGCTGATGAAGCGTATGGAGATAGACGGCATCAACAAGGCTTATATCACCCTGCACTGCGGACTGGGCAACTTTCACGAAATAGAGGTGGAAGACCTCACCAAGCACAAGATGGACTCCGAGCAGATGCACATCGGCAGGGAGGCTTGCGAACTGGTGAACCGCACCAAGACGGAAGGCCATCATGTGTGTGCCATCGGCACCAGTGTGCTGAAGGCTACAGAGACAGCCGTGGGCACCGACGGAATGATGAAGGAGTTTGAGGGGTGGACCAACAAGTTTATCTTCCCTCCCTACGACTTCGGTCTCGCCGACTGCATGGTGGCCAATTTCTACCAGTCGGAGTCAACTCTCCTGATGAGCACGGCTGCCTTCGGCGGCTACGACATGGTGATGGAGGCATACAAGCTGGCCGTGAAGAATGGCTATATGTTTGGCTGCTTCGGCGACTCGTTGTTGATATTGCCTGATTAATACTGGAGTTGTCCACAGTGTGTTGATAAGTGTGGATAACCTGTTTAACTCGCAGTATATGAGCTGCATAAAAGATGTGCAAAACCTATGAGTAAAGTGTTTTTGAGCCTGGGCACCAACCTGGGCCACCGAAAGGATAACATTCGCAAGGCGATAGAAAAGATAGGAGAGCAGATTGGCACCGTAGAGCGCCAGTCTGCTCTTTACGAAACCAAGCCATGGGGCTATTCTTCGCCCAACGATTACATCAATGCCTGTGTATTGGTGGAGACCGTTTTGGCCCCTCGCCAACTTTTGGAGGCTACCCGGCAGATTGAGAAGGAGATGGGCAGAACCTTGAAGTCGGTAAACGGCGAATACCATGACCGCATCATCGACATCGACATATTGATGTATGATGACTTGAAGGTGAACGAGCCTGATTTGGTGATTCCGCATCCCTTGATGCAGGAACGGGATTTTGTCATGGTGCCGCTGAGGGAAATATGGAAAGATTAAAATATGGAAATATTAAAATATTAAAATAAAAAAGAATCCCACCGTTCTTGCGAGCGGTGGGATTTTTTCGTTAAGCAAATTGTCTGCTTTCGGCTGATTACTTGCGGAGGCCGAGGGCCTTGATGATGGCACGATAGCGATTGATGTCGCGATCATACAAGTAATCGAGCAATGCACGACGCTTTCCTACAAGCTGTGTCAACGCACGTGTTGTAGTATAATCTTTACGGTTCTTCTTAACGTGCTCCGTCAAATGAGCAATACGGTATGAGAACAATGCTATCTGGCTCTCAGCAGAAC
>CAVGLH010000084.1:0-9780 GCA_963630065.1 Bacteroides fragilis
ACACTACAGATTCTGGTCCTGTCATTCCTGGTTCGAGTCCGGGTATCCCAACAAGGATTACGTCTTCCATTTATGGGAGACGTTTTTTTATGGATGTAATTTCGATGGACTTTGGGGGATAAGAAAAAAGAAAAGAGGATGCCGTCTTCAGACGGGGCATCCTCTTTTCTCTTGCTTATGTTTATTTGTTCTCGGCATCGATGGCCTTGATTTTCTGCTTCACCATTTCGAGGTCGCTCTTCAGCTTCTCTACCTTGCGGTTCATTTCTTCTACCAGGCTGTTGCCCTTCTTGCTGGCAGCGTTGAGGAAGCCCAGGTTGTTCTCGTAGGTGGTGATTTCCGACCGCAACTGGTCGTAGCGGCGAACCAGCTTGCCGCGTTCGTTGTCCAGGGCGTTGGACCCTTCCTTGACTACGTTCTTGAGATTACTCTTGAAGTTGTCGAGATGGCGCTTGGCGTTGCTGATGTGCAAGTCTTTGTAGAGTTTGCCGAGCACCTCGTGGTAGTCGTCGTACAACTTGTCTTTTTCCTTGAAAGGCACGTGGCCCACGGCGTTGTATTGGGCAGTGAGCTCTTGCACCTTCTTCTGCAGGGCATCGCCACCTTCCTCGGCGAGAGCCTTCAGCTGGGCGATGATGTCGCGCTTCTTCTTCAGGTTCTCGTGCTCCTCGCTGCGGGCACCGGCATTCTGCTTGTTGCGTGCATCGAAGAACTTGTTGCAGGCGGCGAGGAAGCTCTTCCAGAGCGGGTCGCTCAACTTGTGGGGCACCATGCCAATCTGCTTCCATTCCTTTTGCAGGGCGATGAGCTTGTCGCTGGTTTTCTTCCAGTCGGTGCTGTCGGCGAGGGCCTCGGCTTGCTCTACCAATTTCTTTTTCTTCTCCAGGTTTTCGGCATACTGTCCTTTCAGAGCCTTGAAGAACTCGGCCTTGGCATTGAAGAATACATCGTTGGCATTGCGGAAACGCTCGAAAATCTTCACGTTCATCTTTTGGGGGGCGAAACCAATCTTTTTCCATTCGCCCTGTATCTCGATGACGGCCTTGGAGGCTTGCTCCCATTCAGAGGCCAGCTTGCGGTTTTCCTGATTGATGGCTTCTACCTTCTCGCAGAGAGTGGTCTTTTGTGCAAGGTTCTCCTCTTCCTTGGCACGCAAGTCCTCGAAGTGTTGCTGGTGGCGCTTGTTGATGACGGTGCTTGCGGCCTTGAACCTGTTCCAGATGCTCTCTCTCAAGTCCTTAGCCACGGGGCCAATCTCGCGATACTGCTGGTGCAGGTCCTGCAACTTGTGGAAGGCATTGATGATGTCGGTCTCCTCGGCCAGTTTCTCGGCAGCCTCGCAGATAGCTGACTTGGCTTCCAGGTTCTTCTTGAAGTCGTATTCGCGTGCTTCGTTATTGAGTTTCACAAGGTCATAGAACTGCTCCACGCAGAGTTGGTAGTTTTTCCATACCTCGGTAGCCTTTTCGGCAGGGATGGCTTTGATTTCTTTCCATTCCTGCTGCAAAGTCTTGAAGTCTTGGAAAGAGTCGTTGGCCTCCTCGGGTGAGGTGGTCATGGCCTTTATCTTTTCGATAATCTCGAGTTTCTTCTGGAGATTCTCTTGCTTTTCTTCTTCTTGCGCCAGGAATATTTTGGCTCTTTTCTCCTTGATTACCTGCATGGCCTCCTTGAAGGCTTCCTCGGTTTCGTCGGGCAGAAGTACGTATTTCTCGGGGTCTCCGCCGCCAGCGAGATATTCTTTCATCTGCGCATCTCTCTCTGAGAAATGCAATTTGTAGAAAGCTGTCTTGAGGTCGTCGAGCTCCTCCTTGTTTGGATTATCGTCGCAACGGGCGATTTCCTTTACTCTTTCGAGTACTTCCTGCTTGGTGGCGTAGGCCTTCTTGGCAGGTTCTTCCAGGTTGCCCTGCTGCAACAGAGCGTTTTCTTGAGAGTCCATCATGTCACTTTGTTTAGTTGATGATTGATGATTTGAGTTCTTGGCCGGCGGTCGTCCTTAGGGGGCGATTCGGCCACAAATTATGTGTTTATGAGTTGCAAACTTAACTAAAAAAATCGAATATCTGTGCAAGATATTCGATTTTTTAATCTTTTTTTATTTATAAAGGCTGTTTGTTGCCTCTTTCTATCTTCTTGCCGTGATTTTACCGGCTTTTTGAGGGCCGTTTTCCTAGAGCAACCGCTTGTATTTGAGCAGTCCCCAACTCAGTGCCGAAATGACCACTGAAATCAGGATGGCGACGGCAAAGCCGTAGGGCTTCTCTTCCATTCCGTTGATCAGGTTCATGCCGAAAAACGAGGAGATGAGCGTCGGCAACATCATCACGATGCTCACCGAGGTGAGGGTACGCATCGTGGTGTTCATGTTGTTGTTGATGATGCTGGAGTAGGTGTCCATCGTCGACTCCAGGATGTCGGAGTAGATACTCGTGGTTTCCCGGGCCTGGGTCATCTCGATGTTCACGTCTTCGATGAGGTCGGCGTCCAGCTCGTCCACCTGCAGCTTGAACTTCAGCTTCGACAAGAGGTTTTCGTTGCCTCGGATGGAGGTGATGAAATAGGTGAGCGAGTCTTGCAGACGGCTCAGGCCGATTAGGCTCTCGTTGTTCACGCCGTGGTCCAGGTTGCGCTTGGCTTTCTCGATGAGTGAGTTGATCTGCTTCAGACGCTTCAGATACCATACGGCGGAGGAGAGGAAGAGGCGGAATATCATGTCCACGTAGTCGGTGAACCCCTCGCTGCGCTTCTGCTGGTAGCTTACGAAGTCGATCATCATGTTGGTTTCGTAATAGCATACGGTGATGGTGATGTCGCGCTTGTGGATGATGCCGAGCGGCACGGTGGTGTAGGGGGTGCGGCTCCGTATCTCCTTCACGTAGGGGATGCGGAGGATGATGAGCATCCATCCGTCGTCGTACTCGTAGCGGGCACGCTCGTCGGTATCGCTGATGTCCGAGAGGAAATAGTCGGGTATCTTGAATTCGTCTTCCAGCAGTCGCTGGTCTTCATCGGTTGGACAAGTTACTTGTATCCAGCAGTTTGGCTGCCACTCGTCGAGCACAGTCAGATTCTTTTCTATGTTCCAAAATGTCTTCATCGTTTGCTATTCTTCACAATTAAAGGTATGGGTGTGAAGATTAGCCTTGCTGAATCTCCACGCCTACAAATCGTTGTAATTCTCCGCGTGATAATCGTCCATTTTTTTATTAATTGATTAAACGGATGCAAAGGTACTGAAATTAATTGAAACAAGAGACAAAAAAGCCGAGAAATTTCTTCCTCGGCTTTGTTTTTATTGTTTTTGTAATATCCTACTTGGTGGGAATCTCCTGCAAGAGCTGCTTGATGAGGTTCCAGAACGGAGCCACGCAACTGATCTGGCAGTGCTCGTTGGCAGTGTGGGGGCTGAGCAATGTAGGGCCGAACGAAACCACGTCGAGGTCGGGGTACTTGCCCAGGATGATGGAACACTCCAGTCCGGCGTGAACAGCCTGAACCTTACCCTCTACGCCATTCTGTTCCTTGTAGATTCTGATCACGTGCTCCAAGATGTCGCTCTTGGGGTTGGGGTTCCAACCGCCGTATTCGCCGCTGCGCTCCACCTTCATGCCTGCCATGGAGAAGCAGCTCTCCAGGGTGGTGGCGATGTAGTCCTTGTAGGCATCGCTGCTGGAGCGGGCGAGTATCTGGATGGAGGCCTTGCCTTCACCTATCTCCACGATGGCGAGGTTGGAGGAGGTCTCTACGATGTCGGGCATGGATGGAGACATGCGCATCACGCCGTCGTGACAAGCGTAGATGGCATCCACCAGGTTGTCCTGGATTTCCTCTGGCACGATGGCCTTGGGTGCATCCACTTTTTCGGCGTAGAACAGGATGTTGTCTGTGTCTTCAATGCCGTCGAAGTCGGCCTTGAACTGCTCCTTCCAGTCTTCCACCCAGTTCTTGAGGTCTTCCTCAGCCTCTGGGGCTACGGTGAGCACCACCTCGGCCTGGAATGGGATGGCGTTGCGCATGTTGCCGCCGTGCCATGACACGAGCTTGGCGTCGAGGTCGGCAATGGCCTCGCGTACAAAACGGGCCATACACTTGTTGGCATTGGCGCGGCCCTCGTTGATTTCGATGCCGGAATGGCCGCCTTTCAAACCTTTGAGAGTTACCTTGTAGGCTACGTCGCCTTCGAAAGCCTCTTCCTCCTTGTAGTCGAGGGTGGCTGTGATGTCGATTCCGCCTGCGCTACCGATTACGAACTCGCCCCATACCTCGGTGTCGAGGTTCAGCATGATGTCGCCGTGCAATTCGTCGGCGGGCAGTTCGTTGGCACCATACATGCCAGTCTCCTCGTCGCGGGTGATGAGACCTTCTACGGGGCCATGCTGCAAGTCATTCGACTCCATCACTGCCATGATGGTGGCCACGCCCAGACCGTCGTCGCTACCCAGGGTAGTGTTGTTGGCATACACCCAGTCGCCCTTGATGACCGTCTCGATGGGGTCGGTCTCAAAGTTGTGGTTGCTCTCGGGCGATTTCTGCGGCACCATGTCCATGTGTGCCTGCATGATAACGCCCTTGCGGTTTTCCATGCCCGGTGTGGCGGGCTTGCGCATCACGATGTTGCCCGCTGGGTCCTGGAATGCCTCTACGCCAGCCTCCTTTGCCCATGAGAGCAGGAATGCCTGTACTTTCTCCAGATGTCCTGATGGACGTGGAACTTGTGTCAACTTGTCAAAGTTGCGCCAGATAGCCTCTGGTTTCAGATTCTTAATGTCAGCCATAATTTATTTAATTTATAAATTGATAATTCATAATATTCACTCTTCACTCTTCACTTTCCTGGTAAAAGCCAGTGCCAGCCAGGCATAGATGCCGAGCAGCACCACGAGCAGCGTCTGCACCGAGTGCACGATGAGCACGAAGTAGAGGGCGTCGTTCTGCTGGATGCCATAGAGGATGAGCATCGTCTTCACTGCGAAATGCCAAGGGCCGGCACCGTTGGGCGTGGGCACTATCACGGCGATGCTTCCCACGATGAAGGTGACCAGTCCGCACATCACTCCCAGATGGCTCGTCGACTCGAAACACTGGAAGGTGAGGTAATAGTGCAGAAAGTAGCTCAGCCAGATGCCCAGGGTGTAAGCGATGTAGAGCGGCACGTTCTTCACGCCCTTCAGCGAGATGACTCCTTGCCACAGACCGGTGAGCGTATCCTTTACCTTATTATATATAGCCAGCTTCTTGAGCAGGATGTGCAAGAGGATGAATACGGAAATGCCGCAGATGGCGGTCACGACGTAGCCGGTGGCGGTAAACTTGCCCAGGATGCTGTCCATGCTGGTGCCCGTCTTGTCGAAGAAGGTCATGAACACGGGAATCTGCATGGCGAAAACCAAGGCCGTGATAACCAACACGAGCAGCGAGTCGATGGCTCTCTCCGTCACCACCGTACCCAGTGCCTTCGGGAATGACACCCCGTCCCATCGCTTCAGCACGGCACATCTGGCAAACTCCCCCGACCGGGGAATCACGAGGCTCAGGGCATAAGAGAGAAAGATGGAGTTGGCGCTCACCGAAGGCCGGGTCTTCTCGCCGATGGGTTCCAGCGATTGCTTCCATCTCCACCCCCTGAACAGCTGGGCCGTGATGCCGAAGGGGAACGACAGCAACATCCAGGTCCAGTTCATCTCGTGGAGAACCACGTGCTCCACCTGCTTGAAATCGAAACCCCGATACATCCAATAAAGTATGGCGCCGCCCAATACGAGCGACAGCGTCACCTTCCATATATTGTTTGCTATCTTCTTTATATCCATAACTAATTGCAAAGTTACTACTTTATATTGGAATAGGGCATGAAAAAGCATATTTTTAGCATAAATAAACGCTTGGACGGCTTTTCGCCCGCTCTTTTTCCCTAAAAGTTGAAAAAAAACACGTCGTAATTGTGGTTTCTCGAAAAATAATAGTATTTTTGCAAAATATATAATAACATTGATACAAGATATGAAAGCTGTCAAGCCGAAGAAAAACCTAGGTCAGCATTTCTTGACTGACCTCAACATAGCCAAGCGCATCGCCGACACGGTGGATGCCTGCCCCGACATCCCCGTCCTGGAGATTGGGCCGGGCATGGGGGTGCTTACCCAATATCTCGTGGAGAAACCTAGGCCGGTGAAGGCGGTGGAGATCGACTCAGAGTCGGTGGCTTATCTGCACGAGAACTTTCCCCAGCTGAAGGACAATATCATCGGCGAGGATTTTCTGCGCATGGACCTCAACCGGATTTTCGACGGACAGCAGTTCGTCTTGACGGGCAACTATCCCTACGACATCTCCTCGCAGATCTTTTTCAAGATGCTCGACTACAAGGATCTCATCCCTTGCTGCACAGGCATGATTCAGCGGGAAGTGGCCCTTCGTATGGCCTCTGCGCCGGGCAACAAGGCTTATGGCATCCTCAGCGTGCTCATGCAGGCATGGTATGATGTGGAGTATCTCTTCACGGTCGACGAGGATGTGTTCAATCCGCCGCCAAAGGTGAAGAGTGCCGTCATCCGTATGACTCGCAACGAGGTGACCGACCTCGGTTGCGACGAAGTGCTCTTCAAGCGATTGGTGAAAACCGTATTCAACCAGCGCCGCAAGATGCTGCGGGTGAGCTTGAAGCAGATGTTCCCTGGGATGACGCCACGTGAGGATTTCTACACCACGGACATCATGACCAAGCGCCCCGAACAACTCACCATCCAGCAGTTTGTGGAGCTCACCAACTATGTGGGGGAGGAGATGGAGAGAATCAGAAATGAAAAATGAGAAATTAAAATTAAGAATTAATACTTAAAAGATATGATAGACGTAAAAGAAACTTTGAGTTCAGCAGGAGAGCGTATGGAGATGGCAGCGATGTATCTCGCAGAGGAGCTCTCTCATATTCGTGCCGGACGTGCCAATGTGGCCATCCTTGACGGTGTGCGTGTTAACAGTTATGGCAGCATGGTGCCCCTCAACCAGGTGGCTACAGTTACCACCCCCGATGCCCGCACCATCGCCATCCGTCCCTGGGACAAGAAGGCCATCAAGGACATCGAGAAGGCCATCATGGACAGCGGCGTGGGCATCACGCCCGAGAACAACGGCGAGATTGTGCGCCTCGGCATCCCTCAGCCCACTGGCGAGCGCCGCAAGGAGCTCGTGAAGCAGTGCAACAAGATTGCCGAGAAAGCCAAGATTGAGGTGCGCAATGTGCGTCAGGAAATCAAGGAAAAGCTGAAGAAGGCCATCAAGGACGGACTCTCCGAGGACTTGGAGAAGGATGCCGAGAACGATCTTCAGAAACTCCACGACAAGTACATCAAGCAGCTCGAAGGCTTGATGGACGAGAAGGAAAAGGAAATAATGACAGTATAATGAGAGGACTCGTTATCAAGAACACTGGCAGCTGGTACACCGTCAAGACAGACGATGGCCAGCTGATAGAAAGCAAAATCAAGGGCAATTTTCGATTGAAGGGCATCCGCAGCACCAATCCTGTGGCGGTGGGCGACTATGTGCAGCTCATCACCAACCAGGAAGGCACGGCTTTTATCTCTTCCATCGAAGATCGCCGCAACTATATCATCCGAAAATCGCCCAACCTCAGCAAGCAAAGTCATATCCTGGCGGCCAACGTAGACCAGGCTTTGCTCGTGGTGACGGTGAACTATCCCCAGACTTCCACTACTTTCATCGACCGTTTCCTGGCAGGTGCCGAAGCCTACAGGGTGCCCGTCATTATCGTCTTCAACAAGAGAGACATCTTTTCCGAGGAGGAGTTGCATTACGAGCAGATGATGCGCACGCTTTATGAAACTATAGGCTATCAGTGCCTTGAGATTTCGGCGGCTACCGGCGAGGGCATCGAGCAGCTGCTGCCTCTCATCAAAGGAAAGAAGTCGCTCTTGAGCGGCAACAGCGGCGTGGGGAAGTCCACGCTCATCAACCAACTCATCCCCGATGCTGAGCAGCGTACCGCCGAGATCAGCGAGGCTCACAACAGCGGTATGCACACCACCACCTTCAGCGAAATGCTGGAACTGCCCGATGGCGGTTATCTCATCGACACTCCGGGCATCAAGGGATTTGGTACCTTCGACATCGAGAAGGAGGAGCTCACCAGTTATTTCAAGGAGATATTCCGATTCTCGCAGGATTGTAAGTTCTCTGATTGTACCCATACCCATGAGCCGGGATGCGCTGTCATCAAGGCGGTGGAGGACCATTACATAGCCGCCAGCCGTTACCAGAGCTATCTCTCCATGCTGGAGGACAAGGACGAGAACAAGTATCGGGAGGCGTTTTAGGGAATGTTGAGTGTTAAAATGTTGAGTGTTAAATGTTAAATGTTAAGTTGACAGATGGCAAAACAGGAACAGAAGGACATCAAGCAGCGCATCGAGGAGGGTGAATTTGCGCAGAGTGCCGAGATCAGCGCGAGCTATCTCGACGAGGATATCTTGATTATCGACAATGTCAAGGTGTTGCAAAACCCAGACCCGGTGAGGTTGCAGATGAACATGGTGGCTTCTTGCCTGCGTGGAAGTTTGAAGGCTTGCATCAATGGCAGGGAGGTTGTGGTGGAGATGGGCGACATCTTTATCTGTCCGCCCAACTCTACGCTCGACATCGTGGAGGTGTCGGACGATTTTGCCTGCACCGCTGTCTGCGTGACCAACCATGGTATGCTCAACATCCTTCGTTCCCACATCTCGGTGTGGAATCGGGCCATGTACGTGAGCAAGGTGTCTGTGCTGAAGATGAACGAGGTGGACCGTATGTTCTATTCCAAGTTCACCGAACTGGTGCGCCTTTGCCTCGACCCCACCTTCAGCGAGCGTACCTCCTGGAAGCCTTATCGCCGCGAGATTGTGGAAACGCTCCTGAAGAGTGCGCTTCTGGCCGTGAGTAACATGCTCTTGGAGGGAATGCCGAGGGAAGACGTCAACTCCAGCACCAACGACCTTTTCGACAAGTTTCTGGAGATTTTGCAGCAGAGCGACGTGAAGCATCAGCCCGTGGAATATTTCGCCCAGCAGCTCTGCATCACGCCCAAGTATCTCTCCATCATCTGCAAGCGCCACTCGGGCAAGACGGCCATCGAGTGGATTACAGAATATACGCTCAGCGACATTTCCTATTATCTTCGTTCCACCACAAAGTCTATCAAGGAGATTTCCGGCATACTCGGTTTCTCCAACACTTCGTTCTTCGGCAAGTATGTGAGGGAGCATTTTCATGTGTCGCCGCTGAAGTATCGGGAAAGCATGAGAAAATAGAGGATACTATGCATTTGTGCCTATAGTCTTTTGCTGCCGCTTAGTAATAACAAAAAAATAAGTTGGTACATTTCTCATACAATTTCTTGTCTGAGTGGTACGGCGGGGGCGCCGTACCTCCTATCATTGCCTTTGCTGGCAAGTGTTGGTAACTGTAGGAGGTACAGCGCCCTCGCTGTACCATTCAAGCGAGATGTGTACAGCGCCCTCGCTGTACCATTCAAGCGAGATGTGTACAGCGCCCTCGCTGTACCATTCAAGCGAGATGTGTACAGCGCCCTCGCTGTACCATTCAAGCGAGATGTGTACAGCGCCCTCGCTGTACCATTCAAGCGAGATGTGTACAGCGCCCTCGCTGTACCAAGTTATTTTTTTATCGTCACTTAAGGGACATTAGTCTTTCTCTCTTGGAGTCGAATACTCAGCAATAAGACTGTTGTCCCTTAACTTCCCAAGCTCTCGCAGAGAG
>CAVGLH010000085.1:0-9620 GCA_963630065.1 Bacteroides fragilis
GAGCGTCGGATTCATAATCCGGAGGTCGTGGGTTCGGGTCCCACCCCCGCTACATAAAAGCATCAACTTCTTGAAAGTTGGTGCTTTTTTGTGCCCCAAACTTTTCCACATTTATACACAAATGTTTTAAAAAGTTATCCACAAGAATGTGGATAACTATGTTATGTCGCTGATTCTGAGTAGTCTTCTCTGTGTTAATAAGCCTTCAGACGGTACATGAAACCTAGCTCAATGCGGCTGGTATTGTAGTTTTGTAAACCGCATTTTTTGCTGTAGTCGTATTTCCTGCCGATGTATGCCAGAAAGATGCGGAGGTCTTGCTTCTGTTTTCTTGCGGGATAATATTCCAGGCTTCCGATGTATCCGTATGCTGTGCGATAGTTTTTATATTTCTCCGTCTTGGTGGCACTGGCCGTTTCCCACATTCCTTTCAGCATCAAGTTCCAGTCGGTGGCAAACTGCCAGTTCAGTTTGGTGACGATACCTTGGTAGCATATTTTGCTGAGGTAGAGATTGCTGATGTCGCTCAGCTGTTTTTCTTCTGCAATGCTGCTTCTCAGTTCGTTGGAGGCTATCTTCATCCTGTCGAGGTCGTCGTAGGTGTAGTTGTAGTCTACATACCATTGCAGCTTGTCCAGGTTCAGCTTTTGTCCGAGTCTGAAGAAACGGCTGTACTTGCCCTTAGCTTGGTTGCGCAAGGTGTACGACCATCGGGTTTGCAGTTTGTTGTCCAAGAACTTTCCGTTCCATCCCAGTGTGAAAGCCAAGGGATTGTTGGCTTTTTCCAGAGTCTCTACGCTTACTTTGTCATTTTGGGCTGTCGTCATCTTGGCATTTTCACCAAATTCGTCGGCAAGTTGGCCATTGTAGGTGTTGCTTACCTCTGCCGAGAACTGTTGTTGCTTGCTAGGGTTGAAGAGCAGGTTGATGGCTCCCTTCGAACTATCCACGTTGTCCTCCATGTCGGAGTATTGGTAGATGAACATTGGGTTCTCGTCAAACTCGAAACTTCCCAATGCCTGGCATTTCTTTCCGCCTTGTATGCTCCATGTGTCGTTGAACTTCCAACCCACCATCATGTAGTCGGTGGCCTTGGCGAAATTGTCTTCGCTCATGGGAGCGTCCGTCTTGTTGAGACGATGGCGGAACCGGTAGTAGAGGTTGTCGGTGAGCCAACCTGTCATCTCGATTCTCAGGTTCTTGTTGTAGAATCGGGAAGTCCACTCGCCTTGTCGTGAGTCGTGGGTCACTTGGTAGACCTCGGCGAAGTTGATGTACAGGTTGAGTGCCTTTTGCTTTTTCTCCATCTTGGTCACCTTGGTGTAGAGTGATTCGATGTCTCCGTCCTCTCCACCTAGTCCGTCGTTGGTACCTTGTCCCCATGTCTGTGTCGGCATCATCATTGCCATCACAGCGAGAACTGTGCTCATATGATAAATTTTCTTCATGTTAATATGTTTTGTCTCTTTTTGTGGTGCAAAAATACGAAAAACATTCTGTAAATGGGCGTAAAGCATACTCTTTTTCTAAATAATGTCTCGAAAAAGTTGAAGGTTGGAAAATATTTTGTATATTTGCACACTAAAGAACCAATTAAGAATAGATGGAATCATAAAAATATAGAAAGCCTTATGAAACGTCATTTACACCTTATTTTATTGATGGCTATTGCGGCTGTGCTCTTTGTCGGTTGCAACCGTCAGCCCAAGAAGTTTGTCATTGGTGTTTCGCAATGCTCCGAGGACATTTGGCGCGACAAACTTAATGATGAGTTGAAGATGGGCGAGTATCTCAACGACTCTATCGTTGTGAAACTCGCTTCCTCCAACGATGACAATGTCTTGCAAAACAAACAAGTGAACCAGTTCGTTGACGAGGGCGTTGATTTGCTGATTGTCTCCCCCAACCAGCTCAGTGCCATCTCCAAGGCGGTGGAGCGTGCCTACGACAGGGGCATCCCCGTCATCCTCTACGACCGCAAGACCAATTCTGACAAATACACGGCTTTCATCGGTTGCGACAACTATACCATCGGAAAGTCGATGGGTGCCTTCATCGCCCAACAACTCCATGGCAAGGGACGCATTGTGGAGATTCGCGGCTTGGAAGGGTCGTCGCCAGCCATGGAACGTCATCGGGGGTTCATGGATGCCGTCAAGTCTTACCCGGGCATCCAGGTGGTGGCTTCCGAGGGGGGCGACTGGAAGGAGGAAAGTGGCATCCGGGCGATGAAGCGTGTCTTGGAAAAGACGCAGGACTTTGACTATGTGTTCGCTCATAACGACCGCTTGGCTTGGGGTGCCTATGTGGCCGCCCGACAGATGGGGGTGAAGCGACCTTATAGATATACGGGCGTGGATGCCTTGGCTACCGAGGGAGGCGGGCTGGAGCTTGTGCGCGACGGCGTATTCGAGGCTACCTATCTCTATCCCACCAAGGGCGACGAGGTGATTGCCTTGGCGATGAAGATTCTTCGTCACCAGCCTTATCGGCGCGACAATTTCCTCCGTACTTCCATCATTACCAAGGAGAACGCAGAGCTTACCCTCATGGAGGCGAGGGATGCAGAGCGCCAGGCTCGCAACTTGAAGGTTCTTCACAAGCAGGTAGATCAGTATCTCTCCGACTATAATTCTCAAAAGGTCATTCTCGTTGGCTTGGGTGTGTTCTTGCTTGTCATCATCGTGGCGGCAGTCATGATATTCCGAGGCTATGTGGTAAAGGCAAGGCTCAACGAGGAACTTGCCAAGAGGAATGAGGAGCAGAAACGGCTCAATCAGGAGTTGGCTGGCAAGAACGACGAACTGAAACGGCTGAACGAGGAAGTGATGGAACTGACACATTCCCGTCTGGTGTTCTTCACGAACATCAGTCATGAGCTTCGCACGCCTTTGACCTTGATTGCCGACCCAGTGGAGATGCTCTTGGAAGAAGGTGGCATCAAGGGGAAAAACCGTGAACTCCTGAAGATGGTGCAGCGCAATGCCAAGGCTCTCCAACAACTCGTTGGCTCCATCCTCGACTTCCGCAAGATACAGAACGGAAAGATGGAGTTGAAACTCTCTCGTTTCAACATTGTGGAGGCTTTGAAGATGTGGACGGGCGACTTCGCCTTGACCGCCAAGCGCAAGAATATCCGTCTTCATCTAAACGTGGAGGAACACAAGGGCTCTGCCGAAGTCATTGCCGATGAGGAGAAGATTGCCCGTGTGGTGTTCAATCTTCTGAGCAATGCCATGAAGTACAGCCCTAAGGATGGTGACATCTATGTTTCTTTGCGAAACGAAGAAGATTCCCGGCTCAGGATTGATGTTCGGGATACAGGCAAGGGCATCGCCAAGGAGGAGGCTCCCAAGGTGTTCGAACGTTTCTTCCAGGCTAAGGGTGCGGCAAGTGGCACGGGTATCGGACTGGCTTTGGTGAAGTCGTTCGTGGAACTGCATCATGGTGAGGCGAAGGTGGAGAGCGAACCGGGTAAAGGCTCTGATTTCTATTTTGTGATTCCATGCGAACAGGAGGGAGAAATACAAGTTATCCACAAAGATGGTAATAGCGTGGATAACTCTACAAGTGGCTTATATACAGATGATAAACCGTATGTAAACGAAAGTGTTTTGCAATATATCGACGATGGAGACAAGAAGTGTGGAAAACTCCAGCAGGTGATAGGGGAGTCGGGCGACAAGCCTACCTTGTTGATTGTGGATGACAACAATGACATCCGCCAGTATGAGCGCACACTCTTGCAGGATTCCTATGTCGTATTGGAGGCTTCCGACGGTAAGGAGGGGTTGGAAATCGCCAAGAGGGAGATTCCCGACCTCGTGATTTGCGACGTGATGATGCCGGTGATGGATGGTTTGGAGTTTACAGAGCAGTTGAAGACCCATACTGCAACCTCCCACATCCCGGTCATCATGCTTACGGCAAAGAATCTTGAGGAGCATCGTGCTGAGGGATATGAGCATGGAGCTGATTCCTATATCACGAAGCCGTTCCATAGTAAGGTGCTTCTGGCTCGCATCGGAAACCTCTTGAAGCAACGCAAACTGTTGAAGAACCTTTATCAGAGTACAGCGAAGACGGTGGAGCAGCGGATAGACGAGTCGCAGCTCGACAGCCGTGACAAGCAGTTTATGAAACAACTGCATACTATCATTCAAAAGAACCTTGCCAACAGCGAATTTGGCGTGGAGGACATTGGTAAGGAGATTGGCCTGAGCCGTGTGCAACTCTATCGCAAGGTGAAGGCGATGACGGGTTCTTCGGTTGTCGATCTGCTTCGCAAGGCTCGTTTGGCAAAGGCTCGTCGATTGCTCGAAAGTCGCAGCATGAGCATCAGTGAGGTAGCCTACGAGGTGGGTTTCTCTGCACCTTCTTATTTCACCAAGTGCTTCAAGGATGAGTACGGAATGTTGCCGGGAGAAGTGGGAGGCTAAGGCTACACGGCCTTAACTTCCCTCTTAGACTTGTCGTTTTCTATTCTTTGCTTACAATGTCTCCAGCATGCGCTTGATTACGACCTGGGCGGAAATCTCGCGGTTGGCGGCCTCTGGAATCACCAGGCTGTTCTTGCTCTCGATGACATCGTCTGTCACGATGAGGCCACGGCGCACAGGCAGGCAGTGCATGAAGCAACCGTCGTTGGTCCAGCTCATGTGTTCCTCGTCGATGGTCCAGCTCATGTCCTTGCTCAATATCTCGCCATACTGTGCTGGGTCTTTAACGCCCGGACAGCTCCAGTTCTTGGCATAAACGAAGTCGGCACCTTCAAGAGCTTTTTTCTGGTCGTACTCCACCTTGGCATTGCCCACGAACTTAGGGTCCAGTTCGTAGCCCTCTGGATGGGTAATCACGAAATCCACGTCGGCGGCGTTCATCCACTGTGCGAAGGAGTTGGGCACGGCCTGTGGCAATGCACGGCAGTGGGGCGCCCATGTCAAAACCACCTTTGGACGAGCCACCTTCTTGTGCTCCTCGATGGTGATGAGGTCGGCGAAAGCCTGGAGAGGGTGAACAGTGGCTGTCTCCATGGCGAAGACGGGGCGACCGCTGTATTTCACAAACTGGTTGACGATGGTCTCGGCATAGTCATAGTCGCGGTCTTTCAGTCCAGCGAAGCTACGCACGCCGATGAGGTCGCAGAAGCTGCCCATCACGGGGATGGCCTCCAGGAGGTGTTCGCTCTTGTCGCCGTCCATGATGACGCCACGCTCAGTCTCCAACTTCCATGCGCCGGCGTTCACGTCGAGCACGATGACGTTCATGCCCAGGTTCATCGCTGCCTTTTGGGTGCTGAGGCGTGTACGCAGACTGTTGTTGAAGAAAATCATCAGCAAGGTCTTGTTCTTGCCCAGCTCTTGATACCCGAAACGGTTTGCTTTCACTTCCTGTGCCTCGGCGAGGGCTGTTTTCAGGTCGCCAAGGTCTTCCACGTTAAAGAATGTCTTCATTTTGCTATTTCCTTTTTAATTTATGTTTCATTTATCCCATTTACACTTTTACTTTTGCCCCGGGGCAACTGGGGCAAAAGGGCAATTCTCGGAGTTGGTACGGAGAAAAGGTGGGACAAAGTTAAACATAAATATTGACAAAAGCAAACTTTATGCAAAAAAAGACCACTTTTGCCATGGTTTTATGATAATTTGTGGAAGTGGCTGTTGAAGTCGCGTTTCCTCGGAAATCAACAGGTGTCTTAAATAATCTTATATTTCAGGGATATTTGGAAGTTGTCAGACAGAAAAGTATTAATTTTGCGCCCATGAAACGTTCGCTCAACATAATGATGGTTCTCTTGCTCTCGCTCATGGTGGTTTACATGAGTGTGGGCACTACCGTCATGCACTGCTTGCGCTATGACAAGGTGATGGTGGGAGTGGTGAAGGATTGTTGTCTGAAACGTTGTATGGACCACGACTGTTGCCAGGGGCATAAGCAGGGAGCACAGGTGAAGAAGCATTGCATGGACGTGAAGCAGGTGAAGTTGTCGCCCACGCAGTCTTTCCCAAAGGTGGATTTCAAGGCGGCTCCAGCCTTTGCCGGCATCCAGCTCGGTACATGGTCGCTTGTGCCTCGCCCTGTGGTCTGTTATGTACAAGGGCCAGAAGGATGGAGTATCCATGTACCCCATTCACCTCCAAGGGAGTATCTCTCCCTCCTCCATACGCTGATTATTTGATTTTTTCCTATTTGCAAACAGCCCAATAAGTAATAATAAAAAAATAAGTTGGTACATTTCTCAGGGGGCGAAGAAACTATTCCTTGCCTGATTGGTACGGCGGGGGCGTCTTGTTTCTTGCTTGATTGGTACGGCGGGGGCGCCGTACCTCCTATGATTTCTGGCAAGTATGGGTAACTGTAGGAGGTACAGCGTCCTCGCTGTACCAATCCAAAGTAACAGCGCCCTCGCTGTACCAAGTTGTTTTTTTATCGTCACTAAAGGTAAAAAAGTAAAAAGGTAAAAAGAGGACATACGTCACAAAAGCTGTTGTCTTAACTCCTTTAACTTCTTAACTCCTTTAACTCCTAAACTCAAATATTAATAATGAAGAAAACAATACCTGTGATTGGCATGGCATGCTCCGTATGCTCTGCCAACGTGGAGCGCAAGCTCAACTCCCTCGACGGCATCCGTTCCGCCTCCGTTTCCCTGGCAGGACGCACCGCCCTCGTCGATTACGACCCAGAGAAGATTACCCTCGAAGATATGAAACGGGAGATTTCCAATGCCGGCTACGACCTTGTGATAGAGTCGGACAGAAGTGCCGAGGAAATCAACCGCCGTGAATTTACCCTCCTGAAGCGCAAGACCCTCCTGTCTTGGCTCTTCGCCATCCTCACCATGGCTTTCTCCATGGGATGGATTTCGCTCGGTATGGAGTCGGACTGTATGAACAGTCCTTTTGCCAACCAGATCTGCCTGCTCCTGGCTTTGGCGAATATGGTGTACTGCGGCAGGATGTTTTATGCCTCAGCCTGGAAACAGCTCAAGCATCGTACCGCCAATATGGATTCCTTGGTGGCAATGAGCACCCTCATCGCCTTCCTCTTCAGTGCCTTCAACACCTTTTGGGGCGAGGCTGTTTGGGGAGCGAGGGGCATCGAGTGGCATACTTACTTCGACGCTTCGGTGATGATTATCACCTTCGTCTTGACAGGCAGATGTCTGGAGGAGAAGGCGAAGGACGGTACGGCGGCAAGTATCAGGCAGTTGATGGGCTTGCAGCCGAAGACTGCACGCCTCGTCACCCGGGAGAAAGTGGAAGGTACGGACGACTTTAAGTTGGAGGAGGTTCCCATCTCCACGATAGCCTACGGCGACATCATCGAAGTGCGCGCCGGAGAGAAGATTCCGGTGGATGGAGTGGTGACGCAAGCGGAGAGTTTTATGACTCCCGATGCCGCCTATGTGGATGAGGCGATGATTACCGGCGAACCGACTCCTGCCGCCAAGCGTGTGGGCGACGAGGTGCTGGCAGGAACCATCCCCAGCCAAGGCAAGCTCCGTATGCGTGCCAAGCAGATAGGCGAGAACACAGCCTTGGCACAGATTATCCGAATGGTGCAGGAGGCGCAGGGCAGTAAGGCCCCCGTGCAGCGCATTGTGGATAAGGCGGCATTGGTGTTCGTGCCAGTGGTGGCCATTATTGCCGTGGTTACTTTCTTGGCGTGGTGGTTGATAGGCGGCAATGCCTGTCTGCCCCAGGCGATTCTTTCAGCTGTCGCCGTATTGGTGGTGGCTTGTCCGTGTGCCATGGGCTTGGCAACGCCAACCGCCCTGATGGTGGGTATCGGCAAGGCGGCGCAGAAGCAAATCCTTATCAAGGATGCATCGGCTCTCGAAAATCTGCGCAAGGTGAACGCCCTCGTCATCGACAAGACGGGCACGCTCACCATCCCCAATCCCAACATCGACTTCACGAAGCCGGAAAATCTCTCGGCTTTGGCAAGTACGGATGAAAAGGCTCTGCACGATGCCTTGGAGTCTCGCGAGACTCTCAAACCCCATGCCGCAGAGGCGATGCGCCGGTTGCAGGAGGAGGGCATCGAGGTGTATATGATGAGCGGCGACAAGGACGAGGCTGCCCGCTATTGGGCGGAGAAGGCTGGCATCCACCACTACCAGAGCCGGGTGAAACCGGGCGACAAGCAGGCTTTGGTCAAGAAGTTGCAAGACGAGGGCAAGAGGGTGATGATGATTGGCGACGGCATCAACGACACCCAGGCCTTGGCGCTCGCCGATGTGAGCATGGCGATAGGCAGGGGTACCGACGTGGCGATGGATGTGGCTCAGGTCACGCTGATGGGTGATGACCTGACGGCTATCCCCGATGCCGTGAAACTCAGCCGCAGGACAGTAGGCATGATCTGGCAGAACCTCTTCTGGGCATTCATCTACAACATCGTCTGCATCCCGTTGGCAGCAGGAGCCTTGCATCTCTTCGGCATCGACTTCCAGATTACGCCGATGTGGGCGAGTGCCCTGATGGCATGTTCCAGTGTGAGTGTGGTGCTCAACTCGTTGAGATTAAAACTGATAAAATAGCAAGAAAGGACGAAAAAAATGCAGCCCTTCACTGCAATATTATCCGTTTTCTTTTGGCGGTTCCGATTCTTTTTCTTACCTTTGCCATCGATATAAAGTATAATGCTTATGGGAAGATATATCAGTCCCTTCACCGACTGGGGTTTCAAGCGTCTCTTCGGACAAGAATTCAGCAAGGAATTGCTGATAAGTTTTCTGAATGACTTGTTGGCAGACGAACAGCATATTAAGGATGTCACCTTCAAGGACAAGGAGCAGCTGGCGGATACGAAAGACTTGCGTGGTTGCGTTTTCGACATTTACTGTGAGACTGATGAGGGGAAGCATTTCATCGTCGAGATGCAGAACCGATGGGTGCCTTATTTCATCAACCGCTCCATTTATTATGCAAGTAAGGCGATAGTGTCACAGCGGAAGAAGAAGCCGGAGGAACCTCATGCTCTCTACCAGCTCTTGCCGGTGTATGTGGTCTGTGTGATGAACTATATGCCCCGCGACAATGAGGTGAACAAGTTCAGAACAGATGTGGCTTTGCGAGAGAAAGGCAGCGATGGTGTCTTCTCAGACAAGCTTCGTTTCATCTATTTGTCCCTTCCTTTCTTCAATAAGAAGGAAGCGGAATGTGAGAGTAATATAGAAGAATGGATCTATGTATTGAAGCATATGGAAGTGTTGGAAAGAATGCCGTTTACGGCACAACGGAAGATTTTCAAGGTGTTGGCGGAGCTTGCCGACATGCGTTGCCTGACTCAGGAAGAGCAGGATAAATACGACGAGAGCCGTAAGGTAGTCGACGATTACTACTCTGGCTTGTATGGCTCGTATATCACAGGGCGTGACGAGGGGGAGGCAAAAGCTAATATTGAGACAGCCAAGCGCTTGTTGGCGATGGGTCTGACACCCGAGCAGGTGGCGGAGGGCACTCAACTCTCCGTGGAGGAAGTGAAAAAGTTGATTCCTTGACTTTTTCGTTCGCCAGCGGTGAACGAACTATGTAATATCCAAGTGTTACGGATAATATTGCAGCCCTTCACTGCAATATTATCCGTTTTCTTTTGGCGGTTCCGTTTCTTTT
>CAVGLH010000086.1:0-9549 GCA_963630065.1 Bacteroides fragilis
AGAGAATGGAACCATTGAAGCATGAATGTGGCGTGGCGATGATTCGTCTGCTCAAGCCACTGGAGTATTACCAGCAGAAGTATGGCACCTGGATGTACGCGCTCAACAAACTCTATCTGATGATGGAGAAACAGCACAACCGTGGACAGGAGGGTGCTGGTATGGCTTGCGTGAAGCTCGGCGGAAAGCCCGGACACGAGTACATGTTCCGTGAGCGTGCCGAGGGCAAGAACGCAGTGACCGACATCTTCGGCAAGGCGAACGCCAACTTCAAGGGCTTGACTCCCGAGCAACTGGCCGATGCCAAGTTTGCCAAGGAGGAACTGCCCTTTGCCGGCGAACTCTACATGGGACACTTGCGCTACAGTACCACGGGAAAGAGCGGCATACAGTATGTTCACCCGTTCCTGCGCCGCAACAACTGGAAGGCGAAGAACCTCTGCATGTGCGGCAACTTCAATATGACCAACGTGGAGGAAATCTTCGAGGAGCTGACCAAGAGCGGCCAGAGCCCCCGTATCTACAGCGACACTTACATCATGCTCGAACTGATGGGCCACCGTCTGGACCGTGAGGTGGAGCGCAACTTCGTGGCCGCCAAGGCGATGGAGATGGAAAACCTCGATGTGACCAACTATATCGAGGACCATGTGAAGATGAGCAATGTGCTGAAGACCACGATGAAGGACTTCGACGGCGGTTATGTGGTATGCGGTATCACGGGCTCGGGAGAGATGTTCTCCATGCGCGACCCTTGGGGCATCCGTCCTGCCTTCTACTACAAGAACGACGAGATTGTGGTGCTGGCAAGCGAGCGCCCCGTGCTCCAGACCACCTTCGACCTGGAGGCAGAGGACATCCAGGAGCTGATGCCCGGCACAGCCCTCTTGGTGAAGAAGAACGGCGAGTGCAGCATCGAGCGTATCCTCGAACAGCGCGGCGACTCGGCTTGCTCCTTCGAGCGCATCTACTTCAGCCGTGGTTCCGACACCGATATTTACAAGGAGCGCAAGCAGCTGGGCGAGCAGTTGACCCAGCCCATCCTGAAGGCCATCGACAATGATGTTGACCACACCGTGTTCAGCTATATCCCCAATACCGCCGAGGTGGCATACTATGGTATGCTGAGCGGTTTCAAGCAGTATCTCAACGATACCAAGATAGAGCGTATCGCCAACTTGGGGCATATCCCAAGCAAGGAGGAGTTGCAGCAGATTCTCGGCGACTACATTCGCTCGGAGAAGATAGCATGGAAGGACATCAAACTCCGCACCTTCATCACCGAAGGCAACAGCCGCAACGACTTGGCGAGCCATGTGTATGATGTGACCTATGGAAGCATCGAACCCAACGTGGACAACCTCGTCATCATCGACGACAGCATCGTGCGCGGCACTACCTTGAAGGAGAGCATCCTCCGCATCCTCGACCGCCTGCATCCCAAGAAGATTGTCATCGTGTCGAGTGCGCCGCAGATTCGCTATCCCGACTATTACGGCATCGACATGGCGAGACTGGAGGAGTTCTGCGTGTTCCGCGCTGCCATCGAACTCTTGAAGGAGCGCAACATGGTGAACCTCATTGAGGAGACCTACGAGGCTTGCAAGGCAGAGCTGCAGAAGCCCAAGGAGCAACAAACCAACCCCGTGCGTGCCATCTACGAGCCTTTCACCACCGAGGAAATCAACGATAAGATTGTGGAGATGCTTCGCCCGGAGGGAATGACCACGCCTATCCAACTCGTCTTCCAGAGCCTGGAAGGGTTGCATGAGGCTATTCCAAACCACAAGGGTGACTGGTACTTCACAGGTCATTACCCCACACCGGGCGGTACCAAACTTTGCAACCAGTCGTTCGTGAACTACGTGGAGGGAGTACACAACCGCAAGGAAAGGGAAAAGTAAAGGTAAAAAAGTAAAAAGGTAAAAGAGTAAAAAGGTAAAATTAAAGGTAAAAAAGTAAAAAAGTAAAAAGAGGGCATACGCCGGAAAAAGCTGTTGTCTTAACTTCTTTAACTTCTTTAACTCCTTTAACTCCTTCACAAGAAAATAAAAGAATTATGTCAGATATGAAAAATGTAACCTTAGTATTGAGCGATGGAACCCAGTTCCATGGCAAATCTTTTGGATATGATGCCCCTGTGGCGGGCGAGGTTGTGTTCAACACAGCCATGATGGGATATCCGGAGAGCTTGACTGACCCCTCTTACGCCGGTCAGTTGATGACACTCACTTTCCCTCTCGTGGGCAACTATGGTGTGCCTCCTTTCACCTTCGAGGCAAATGGTCTGCCTACCTTCATGGAGAGCGACAAGATCTACGCTTCTGCCATCATCGTGAACGACTACAGCGAGCAGTACAGCCACTGGAACGCAGTGGAGAGCCTCGCCGACTGGTTGAAGCGCGAGAAGGTGCCAGGCATCACGGGCATCGACACCCGTGAGCTTACTAAGGTGCTTCGTGAGCATGGTGTGATGATGGGCAAGATTCTCTTCGACGATGAGCCTGACAACATCCCCGAGGCCAACTACGAGGGCGTGAACTTCGTGGACCAGGTGAGCTGCAAGGAGATTATCCGCTACAACGAGGGTGCCGGCAAGAAGGTGGTGCTCGTTGACTGCGGTGTGAAGGCGAACATCATCCGCTGCCTTATCAATAGAGGTGTGGAGGTGATTCGTGTGCCTTGGAACTACGACTACACCGACATGGACTTCGACGGCCTCTTCCTTGCCAACGGTCCTGGCGACCCAGACATGTGCGAGGATGCCGTGAATGTGATTCGCAAGCAGATCAGCCAGAGCCGCAAGCCTATCTGCGGTATCTGCATGGGCAACCAGTTGCTCTCCAAGGCAGCAGGTGCCACCATCTATAAGTTGAAGTACGGTCACCGTTCCCACAACCAGCCTGTGCGCATGGTGGGAACCAACAACTGCTACATCACTTCCCAGAACCACGGTTACGCCGTGGATGCCAAGACGCTCGGCAAGGATTGGGAAGAGCTCTTTGTCAATATGAACGACGGCTCCAACGAGGGTATCCGTCACAAGGAGAATCCTTGGTTCTCCAGCCAGTTCCACCCAGAGGCTTGCTCAGGCCCTGTGGATACAGAGTTCATGTTTGATAAGTTCGTGGAGAGCTTGAAAAAGTAAATTCGGGGAATTTAAAGGAAGTTAAGAGAAGTTAGAGGGAAGTTAAGAGACAAATGCCTAGTAGTTAATTTGTTCTGATGGCTTTCATACAAAAGTAAAACATGAAGAAAAGCTGTTGTCTCTTAACTTCCTGAGTGACCGTAGGGAACGATAACTTCCCTTAACTTCTCTAACTCCCCTTTCACACATAAAATAAAGAAAAAATGAAAGACGAAAATATAAAGAAAGTGCTCCTCTTGGGTTCGGGAGCCTTGAAGATCGGTGAGGCCGGTGAGTTCGACTACTCTGGTTCGCAGGCGTTGAAGGCATTGCGTGAGGAAGGTGTCGAGACCGTGCTCATCAACCCTAACATCGCTACCGTGCAGACCTCCGAGGGCGTTGCCGACCAGATTTATTTCTTGCCGGTCACTCCTTACTTCGTGGAGCGTGTCATCCAGAAGGAGCATCCCGACGGAATCCTCCTCAGCTTCGGTGGCCAGACCGCCCTCAACTGTGGTGTGGAATTGTACCGCCAGGGTATCTTGGAAAAGTACAACGTGAAGGTATTGGGTACTCCCGTACAGGCCATCATGGACACCGAGGACCGCGAACTCTTCGTGGAGAAACTCGATGAGATCAACGTGAAGACCATCAAGAGCGAGGCTTGCGAGAACATCGAACAGGCACGCAAGGCTGCCGCCGAACTGGGCTATCCTGTCATCATCCGTGCCGCTTACGCACTGGGTGGTCTCGGTTCTGGTTTCGCCGACAACGAGGAGGAACTCAACAAACTCGCCGAGAAGGCTTTCTCTTTCTCTCCGCAGGTGTTGGTAGAGAAGAGCCTGAAGGGCTGGAAGGAGATAGAGTACGAGGTGGTGCGCGACCGCTACGACAACTGTATCACCGTATGTAACATGGAGAACTTCGACCCGCTGGGCATCCATACCGGCGAGAGTATCGTCATCGCTCCATCCCAGACCCTGAGCAACTCGGAGTATCACAAGCTCCGTGCCCTTGCCATCAAGATTATCCGCCACATCGGTATCGTGGGTGAGTGTAATGTGCAGTATGCCTTCGACCCCAAGAGCGAGGACTATCGTGTCATCGAGGTGAACGCCCGTCTGAGCCGTTCTTCTGCCTTGGCTTCCAAGGCTACGGGCTATCCTTTGGCTTTCGTTGCCGCCAAGCTCGGTATGGGCTACGGCTTGTTCGAGTTGAAGAACTCCGTGACCAAGACCACTTCGGCATTCTTCGAGCCAGCCCTCGACTATGTGGTATGTAAGATTCCACGTTGGGACTTGTCCAAGTTCCGTGGCGTTGACAAGGAGCTGGGCTCCAGCATGAAGTCTGTAGGCGAGGTGATGGCCATCGGCCGCAACTTCGAGGAGGCTATCCAGAAGGGTCTCCGTATGATAGGCCAGGGCATGCACGGCTTCGTGGAGAACAAGGAGCTGGAAATCGATGACATCGACGCAGCTCTCCGCGAGCCTACCGACAAGCGTGTCTTCGTCATCTCGAAGGCGATGCACAAGGGCTATACCGTTGACCAGATTCACGACTTGACCAAGATCGACAAGTGGTTCCTGGAGAAACTGAAGCACATCATCGACATCGACGAGGAGATGAAGAAGTGCAACATCAATACCCTCGACAAGGAACTTCTCCGCACAGCCAAGGTATATGGTTTCACCGACTTCCAGATAGCCCGTGCCGTAGGCTTGGAGCAGGAGTTGGGCAGCATGGCAAAGGCGGGCTTGACCGTTCGCAGTCTGCGCAAGAACTATGGCATCCTGCCAGTGGTGAAGCAGATTGACACCCTTGCAGCCGAGTACCCTGCACAGACCAACTACCTCTATGTGACCTACGCCGGCGTGAAGAGCGACATCAGCTTCGAGAACGACCACCGCTCCATCATCGTACTCGGTTCGGGTGCTTACCGCATCGGTTCTTCCGTAGAGTTCGACTGGTGTGGCGTGCAGGCTTTGAACACCATCCGCAAGGAGGGCTGGCGATCTGTGATGATCAATTACAATCCCGAGACTGTATCTACCGACTACGACATGTGCGACCGTCTCTACTTCGACGAGTTGACCTTCGAGCGTGTGATGGACATCATCGACCTGGAGCAGCCTCACGGTGTCATCGTCTCTACCGGTGGTCAGATTCCTAACAACCTCGCCATGCGTCTCGACGCTCAGAACGTGCCTATCCTCGGTACCAAGGCGAAGGACATCGACAATGCCGAAGACCGTGCCAAGTTCTCTCAGATGTTGACCAACAACGGCATCAACCAGCCAGAGTGGAGTGCCTTGACCTCTATGGAGGACATCGACAAGTTCATCGAGCGTGTAGGCTTCCCAGTGTTGGTTCGTCCAAGTTACGTGCTCTCGGGTGCTGCGATGAACGTATGTTCTAACGAGGATGAGTTGAAGCGATTCCTCCAGTTGGCAGCCAACGTGAGCGAGGATCACCCAGTGGTGGTAAGCAAGTTTATCGAGCATGCCAAGGAGATCGAGATGGATGCCGTGGCTAAGAACGGCGAGGTGATAGCTTATGCCATCTCCGAGCACATCGAGTTTGCCGGTGTTCACTCGGGCGATGCCACCATCCAGTTCCCTCCACAGAAATTGTATGTAGAGACCGTGCGCCGTGTGAAGCGTGTAGGTCGCCAGATAGCCAAGGAGTTGCACATCAACGGACCGTTCAACATCCAGTTCATGGCGCGCGACAACGATATTCTCGTCATCGAGTGTAATCTCCGTGCCAGCCGTTCGTTCCCATTCGTGAGCAAGGTGTTGAAGATCAATCTCATCGAACTTGCCACCCGTGTGATGCTCGGTTTGCCGGTGGAGAAGCCTTCGAAGAACCTCTTCGACCTCGACTACGTGGGTATCAAGGCCAGCCAGTTCAGCTTCAACCGTTTGCAGAAGGCCGACCCAGTGCTCGGCGTGGATATGAGCAGTACGGGCGAGGTAGGTTGCTTGGGCGACGATACCAGCCAGGCACTCTTGAAGAGTATGCTCTCCGTGGGCCAGCGCATCCCTGCCAAGAACATCCTGCTCTCCACAGGTTCTGCCAAGCAGAAGGTGGATATGCTCGACGCAGCCCACATGCTCGTGCAGCATGGCTACAAGCTCTACGCCACAGGTGGTACCAGCAAGTTCTTGACCGAGAACGGCATTGAGAACACCCGTGTGCTCTGGCCTTCAGAGGAGGCAGAGGGCGGTGCGCCCAAGGCTTTGGAAATGCTCCACAACCACGAGATTGACATGGTGGTGAACATTCCTAAGAACCTCACCAGCTCAGAGTTGAGCAATGGCTACAAGATTCGCCGTGCCGCCATCGACCTCAATGTTCCATTGATTACCAACAGCCGTTTGGCGAGTGCGTTCATCTACGCATTCTGCACCACCAAGCTGGAGGACATCGACATCAAGGCTTGGGGTGAGTACTAAGTGTAATGTTTAGTGTGTAGTGTTTAATGTTTAGTTTTTGGGTTAGGCACTATACCTTTATATAATGCTATATAAAAATCCCTGCTGTAGGAAAGGTTCCTGTGGCAGGGATTTATTCTTTCCAATGTTAAAGTTGCAGAAATATTTGGAGGGTTATTTTATTTTGTTTATCTTTGCGTTGAATATAAGACATACCCAAACTTCCACCATTATGATACCAAGAATTAAGAAAATGTCTGTTCTCGACGATTATATCCTCTTCGTGGAGTTCGATGATGGATATAAGGTTTTTTGTACGATGTGAAAGATGACATCAAGACTCTCCCTTCATTTCGTGCATTGGTCGATGTGTATGGTCTTTTCAAGCAAGCGCAATTGGATACCAGCCGAACTTGCGTATATTGGAATGACGAGATTGACCTTGCCAGCGATAGTATTTATGAGTATGGTAAGGCTGCATAGTAAAATAGAAACTGTCTGTTCCCGACGATTATATCCTCTTCATGGAGTTCGATGATGCCCAATTGGCAGCCCTACTTTGAAAAAAGTAAGGAAAACTTTTGGAAGTTATCTTTTTTTGCTTAACTTTGCGCTATAGATTCAAAAAATATAAAAGTTAAGATGAAAAGTTTAAGAAATCCAGCCCTCGTGGCTGTCGCAATCCTACTGTTCGCCTCTTGTGGCACCACGCAGAAAGTGCCGCTCACAGGCCGCACCCATCGCATCTCCGTATCCGATGAACAGGTGTTGAGTCTCTCCAACCGGGAATACACCAAGTACATGGCTTCCGCCAAGAAATCGGCCAACGCCACCAATACGGCTATGGTGAAGCGGGTAGGACAGAAATTGGCCACTGCCGTGGAAACTTACTTGAGGCAGAATGGCTTCGAGAGCGACGTGAAGAACTATTCGTGGGAGTTCAACCTCGTGCAGGACAACAGCGCCAATGCCTTCTGTATGCCTGGCGGCAAAATCGTGGTATATGAGGGCCTGCTTCCCTATACCCAGAACGAGACATCCCTTGCCATCGTGCTGGGACATGAAATAGCGCATGCCGTGGCTAAGCACAGCGCGGAGCAGTTGACCAAGCAGCAGAACCAGTCCATCGGCACCAATATCTTGGGCAATGTGCTCAACCAGACCGTGGGCAACGGTGTGGGCAATGTGGCAAGTGCGGTGGCAGGACAGTATTTCTCGTTCCGCAACTTGAAGTATTCCCGCGACAACGAGACGGAGGCCGACTACATGGGCTTGATATTCGCTGCCATGGCAGGCTACGACCCACAGCAGGCCATCCCATTCTGGCAGCGCATGTCGCAGGGCACCACCAGCAACAAGAGTGACATCTTCAGCGACCACCCGTCCGACGCCAAGCGCATCGCCGCCTTGCAGCAGGAGATGCCGAAGGCCTTGCAATATTACAATGCCGCCATGTCGAAGACAACAACTACGGCAACAGCCAAGAAGACAACGACGGCGAAGAAGACCACCACCAAGAAACGCTAACTTAAAAAACATAAAGCATGATAGACTACCTTTCTCAAAACCTTTGGCTCCTTTGGGTCATCATCACCTTTGTGTGCCTCATCATGGAACTCTCCTCGGGCGATTTCTATGTTACCTGTTTCGCCATCGGCGCGCTGGTGAGTGTCGTGGCGGCAGTCGCCGGCTTGCCGTTCTGGGCGCAGGTGGTCGTGTGGGCTGTTTGCTCCGTGCTGAGCATCTGGCTGATACGCCCTCATCTTGTCCATGCCATCCACAAGGGAGCGGACCACCGTAAAAGCAATACGGAAGCCTTGATAGGCCAGGTGGGCGAGGTGTCGCAAACCATCGTGGCAGGTGGCTACGGGAGGGTGAAGCTCGACGGAGACGACTGGAAAGCCGAGGCACCGTCGGAACATGAGGACGTGGCCGTCGGCACCAGGGTGAGAATTGTAGGCAGGGAGTCTATCATCCTGCAAGTGGAACGCTGCCAATTACTAACCCCTTAATACATTGACTATTATGAATATTGGAATTTATGTACTCATCGTTATCGTGGTTCTCGCCTTGATAATCGTGAAGAAAACCATTGTGATCATCCCTCAGAGCGAGACGAAGATTATCGAGCGTCTGGGCCGCTATTATGCTACCTTGAAGCCGGGTATCAATGTCATCATTCCCTTCATCGACCATGCCAAGGACGTGGTGTCGCAGAGCAACGGCAGGTATGTCTATACCAGCAGTATCGACCTTCGAGAGCAGGTGTATGACTTTGCCCGACAGAACGTGATCACCAAGGACAACATCCAGATGCAAATCAACGCCCTCCTGTATTTCCAGATTGTCGATCCCTTCAAGAGTGTGTATGAAATCAACAATCTGCCGAATGCGATAGAGAAGTTGACGCAGACCACGCTTCGCAATATCATCGGCGAGATGGAACTCGACCAGACCTTGACTTCACGCGACACCATCAACACCAAGTTGCGCGCCGTGCTCGACGATGCCACCAACAAGTGGGGTATCAAGGTGAACCGCGTGGAGCTGCAGGACATCACGCCTCCCGAGAGTGTGCTCATGGCGATGGAGAAGCAGATGCAGGCCGAGCGCAACAAGCGTGCCACCATCCTTACTTCCGAGGGCGAGAAGGAGAAGCAGCGTTTGCTCTCCGAGGGCGAGAAGGCAGCCATCGTCAACAAGGCGGAGGCTGCCAAGCAGCAGGCCATCCTTCGTGCCGAGGGTGAGGCTACCGCCCGCATCCGCAAGGCGGAGGCCGAGGCGGTAGCCATACAGAAGATTACCGAGGCTGTGGGGCAGAGCACGAATCCAGCCAACTATTTGCTTGCGCAGAAGTATATCCAGATGATGCAAGAGGTGGCCCAGGGCAAGGAGAACAAGGTGGTGTATTTGCCATACGAGGCAACCAGCCTGATGGGTTCCATCGGTGGAATCAAGGACTTGTTTAAGGGATAAAAAAATATATAA
>CAVGLH010000087.1:0-9548 GCA_963630065.1 Bacteroides fragilis
CCCTCGCTGTACCAATCCAAAGTAACAGTGCCCTCGCTGTACCAAGTTATTTTTTTATCGTCACTTAATTGATGATACTTCTAATCAAATGATGATACTTCGATGATACTTTTTTAGAAAAGTATCACCACATATAAAGCTCTAATATACAGATTGATACGCTGTAATTTTTGCCTAATGGTGATACTTTGAGACTTTTTTCTGAAAAAAATATACGTGTGCGAGACTGGCGTTGGGTGGGTAGACTGTTACCCTTGGCTTGCACATGGGACACTTCTTTTTTTTATTACAACAAATGAAACAAGTCATCCATCGTCACAACTCGATTCACGACATCGCAGTACTTGGTACGCTTGATGCCATAAGTCGTGACCAAGGTGTTTACCAAAGACTTGGTTGTACCCGTCACTCGTTTGAACAGAGACATGCGAGAACGCAACTTCTCGTAGTAGGCCTTGGTTATTTCATAAGGCTCCATCGAATATTTCATCTCGCATAGGTTTACCGTGCGGTCTCTGCGGTCGATTACCAAGTCTATCTGCCCTTTCTCTTCTCCGTCGCTGCCAGTCCAGGCCGATGCATCTGTCAGAATACCACTGATGCCTAAGGCATGTTTTATTTGTGGAAGATGAAGCAGGCATACCTGTTCGAAAGCATATCCCATCCATGTCGTTTTCTTGGGATTGTCTATCATATTACTCCAGGCGGATTCGTCCTGTCCAGCGAAGTCTGAGACAAAGCTTAGATAGAAGTATTTGTAGAAGCAAATGATTAACAGATTATAACACGGCCACAACTACATATTTTATACCACTTATGGCTGTGGTTCAGATTTTGAAAGTCGGCCATAAGTGGGTGTTTTGACCCACTTATGGCTGGCTTTGGATGCTTTCGACATACTCCCAAAGCTGCTTGTAGAACGGATGCTTTGTCATCGTATCCTTGTTGCCGAGGATGATGAGTTTCATTCTCGCTCTCGTCATCGCCACGTTCATGCGGCGGAGGTCTTTGAGGAAGCCTATCTGGCCCTCGTCGTTGGAGCGAACCAGGGAGATGAGGATGACGTCACGCTCCTGGCCTTGGAATCCATCTACCGTATTCACGCTTATCAGGCGGCGGTAGGGCTTGAAGAAATCATACTTCTTGATGAGCCGCTTCAGGTACTGCACCTGGGCACGATAGGGGGAGATGATGCCCACGTCGATGCGCTCTTCCAGCACCCGCTGCTTGCCAATCTTCGTGTAGTATTCGGCTAGGGTGAGGAGGGTCAGCTCGGCTTCCGCCTTGTTGATGCGCCCGAAGCTCTCGCCGACGAACTGCTCCTTGAAGTTCAAGTCTTCGTTTTCTTCTATTGTATCTGATGGCTCTTTGTCGGAGGTATCTATCCACGTGATGGGGTGGTCGTAGTCGAGGATGCCGCGGTATTTTATCTGTGGCGCACTCTCCACCTGCCCCTTGTAGAACCAGTTGCTGGAGAACCGCATGATTTCGTCGTTCATGCGATACTGTATTTTTAAGAGTGTCACCACCTCGGGCTTGTTCTCGGCGATGCGCTCCATGAGCGTCTTGCCCAGTCCGGCACGTAGGGCAGCGATGCTCTTCACGGTGGGAGGCAACTGGCAGTGGTCGCCGGCCAGAATCACCCTCGATGCCCTCCGCATCGGAATCCAGCAGGCGGCCTCCAATGCCTGGGCGGCCTCGTCGATGAAGAGGGTGCCAAACTTCATGCCTTCCAGCAGGCGGTGGGCGGAACCTACGAGGGTACAGGCAATGACACGAGCCTCGCCCAGCAGTTCGCTGTTGATGCGGATTTCTATCTCAGCGGCGCGGCTCTTCAGTCGCTCCATCTTCTGGTGATAGTTCTCGCTGCCCCGCTTGCGGTTCTTGCGGAGTTCGCGGATGGCCTTGCGGATGGCCCATAGCTGCGGATAGTCGGGATGTCCCTCGAAGCGGCGCTCGTAGGTGAAGCCCAGCATCTTGTCGTTCACACGGGTGGGGTTGCCGATACGGAGCACGTTGATGCCACGGTCTACGAGTTTTTCCGAAATCCAGTCAACCGCCATGTTGCTCTGTGCGCATACCAGTACTTGGCTCTCCCGCATCAGGGTCTCGTTGATGGCCTCCACGAGGGTTGTTGTCTTGCCCGTTCCCGGAGGTCCGTGCACGATGGCTACGTCTTTCGCCCAAAGTACCTCGTTGACGGCACGCTCCTGGGTAGGGTTGAGCCAGGGGAACTTCATCGGCTCGAAGGAAAAACGGCCTGCCTTCTGATGGGAATAGAAGAGGTCGCGGAGATAAGCCAAGCGGTTGTTCTTGGCCTTCATCGTGCGGTCGAGCGCCTCGAACATCAGCTTGTAGCTCGTCTCGTCGAACGACAGTTGCACGCCGATAGGTTCCGTAGACTGCTGGAGGTCGAGCAAGGGAGCGGAGTCGGGCACGGTAATCACCATACGGTCGCCATCCACATAGCTCACAGTGCCCGTGAAAGGGAAATACTTCACTTTTCGTTCTTCACTCTTAAAAAACATCACGGGTCTGCCGAACTCAAAGTTGTGCTCGATGTCTTGGTCTGAGGTGCGGAACACCTCGATGGCTGTTTGGTTCAGTGAATTATAAAAGTTCTTTCCCACTTGTAGCGGAAACCAGGCATCGCCTCGCTTCACCTTCCGCTGCATGCCCATCTGTTCGGTCAGCTTGCGGAAGGCTTCCTTCTCGGTGTAATACTCCAGTTGGAGCAATGTACGCTGCTGTAATAATGCCTGTATTGGCGAAGTTTGTTCCATATAAAATGCGATAATCGGATGCAAAGGTATACATTATTCACGAAACGGCAAAATTCACAGGCTGATAATTGCGTTTTTTATGGCCAAAGATGATAGTCGAGCACTTGGTTGTCTGCCGTATCAGTGCTGTCTCCTGCCAGTTCCTCTTGCGCAGATGCTTCCTTTGCCGATGCCTCGCTGCGCCGGTGCAGGCCGAGGAAGATGAGGGCGGCGAACACGAGTATTGCGGCGGTCAGGGCGATGATGTGAGGGCGGTAGTTCTTCCCGGCAAACGAGCATTGGCGCACGGCACTGATGCTTGCCGGACGGTGGTTGGGGTCGCGGTGGGTACAAACTTCCGCCATCTTTTGCAGCTCCTTGTCGCCTGTGGCCTTGGCCATGTCGGCTATTACCATCCCCAGGGAATAGATGTCGGCGCGAGGTTCGGCATGGGAACCTACCATGAGCTGTTCGGGGGCGATGTAGCCGGAGGTGCCGGCGGGCAACTTCAACACGTAGAATGTGTCGCTGTCGGAGAGCCCGAAGTCGATCACCTTTACGTTCTGTCCCGTGTGGGTTATCATGATGTTGGAGGGCTTCAGGTCGCGGTGGATAATCTGCTTGTTGTGCATATACTCCAGGGCATCCATCAGCTGGCGGGTTATCTTGTGGGCCAATTCGGTGTTGAGGGCTTGGCGGTCGATGAGTTGCTGCAAGTTGTCGCCGTCGATATACTCTATCACGATGGTGGCTCCCAGACGGGGCAGCTGCTCCAGGCTGATGGTGCGGCAGATGTTGGGATGCTCCAGTTGCAGCCCTATCTCAAACTCCTTGGTGAGGGCCTGTTGGTAGACCGGCGTGTAGAGGAAATCCTCCTTGAGGCATTTCAAGATGTATCTCTTGCCATACTTCGTGGCTGAGAAAATGCGGGTGTGGCCCGATGCCGAGATATAGAACTCCTGCAGGTTGCCGAAGGATTTCTCTATGGGCATGGGGTCGGCGGAAGACATCTCCTTGTCCAGGTCGTCTGTGAATCCGGATGTCGCTTTCTTCTTGTCTTCTGTATCTTGCATGTATGTGGGTCTCCTTGCTTTTTATTTCTTGATGATGCGGATGATGGTGAGTCCGCCGTTCCTGCCGGCCACAAAGGATGCGGTGTGATTGCCGTCGCGCTCGATGTAGGGCAGGAAGAGGGGCTGTTCCTTGATGAAGCAGCCGGTGACGAATCTGTCACCCTCCTTCAGTTTGCTGTTTTCCGCCGTCTTCACCTCGTAGGTGCTCTCGCCCAGATAGCGCAGGGTCAGGAGGCGGTTGGGGCTCCAGCCGATGGCTATCTCGGCTCCTTTTCTCAGGTCGCTGCTCACCAGTTGGGTGGCCATGAAGAAGGAGGAGTTGTACTTGGTGCTCGTCTTGAGCCAGTGGGTGAAGGCGAGGTAGTTGTCGTGGCCGATGTATTTCGCCAGGATGTCGAGTGTCAGCGTGCGCGGCTTATGGTCGTCGTTGACATAGCCGTACAGACGCTTGAGGGTGGAGGGAGACACCTTGCCGGCGGTCTGCTTCTCAAGATAGTAGGAAAACTCCTCAAAGTCGGTGCTGGTGCCTAGTATCTTGCCGTATTTTTGCTCTACGAGCGATTTCAGTTCTTCTATTTCGGGAGTAGTCATTTTTAATTTGTAATATATAGTTTATAATGAAGAGTCCTCTATGATATGGGCGAACTTGCCCCATTCCTTGTGGTATTCATACGTTTTCTTCTGGCCCTTGGGCACGTGGAGCACACAGGTGGTCAGATAATTGGCTGCCTTGGTGGCGAAGGCGTTCTCCTCGCAGGTGGGGGGATGGGGAGACGCTACGTAGAGGTCGGTGAGTGGACAGCCGTCGAAGGCGTAGTCGCAGATGCGCTCCGTCTGGGTGCCCAGCCTTATCACTTTCAGTTGGCTGCAGCCCTGGAATGTGCCCGTGGCCACCAACCTGAGGCAGTCGGGCAATTTTACTTCCCTTACCTTGCTGTCCATGAAGGCTCCTTGTCCGATGTCCGTCAGGTTGTCAGGGAAGCGGAAAGTTTCGATGTTGCTTTGCTTGAAGGCGTAGTCGCCCACGCTGGTGATGGTGGCGGGGAGGGTGTATTCCCCCGTCTTTCCCATCGGGAACCATACGATTTCGGTGGCCTTGCTGTTGAGCAATACGCCGTCCAGACAGCTGTAGTTGGCGTTGGCCGGTGACACAGTGATGGTTTCCAGTGCGGGGCAGTCGCTGGAGGGCAATACACTGCTGAGCCCCGCTGCTATCTCTATCTTCTTGAGCGAGGTGCAGTGGGAAAAGGCGTCTTTTTCCAGTGTTGTGGCATCGGCAGGCAAGACTACGTGGGTCAGTTGGTCGCAGTAGGCGAAGAGGCCTTGTCCTATCACGTGGTCTTGGGTGTATCTCGACGTATTGTAGGGACCGCCGCCCGTCACAATCCTTACATCGGTCATGTCGATGTCGGTCAGTTGGCCGGGTGTGGCCGTGTTGTCAGGGCTTCGTCCCATCATCTTGCGCAGACAGCTGAGGTCATCACCGTTCATCGGGCCGGCTATTGAGAGCGATGTGTGGTCGTAGATACTTTCGCCCATCAGCTCGCTCAGTTCTCCCGCTTCGTTCAGCAGGATGGCATCGGTGGTGGTGTAGCTGATGCTTTCTCCCACGGTTTCACCTATTGAGTTCTTGGCGAAGGCGGCCAACTGGTAGCTGGCGTTTCGCTGAAGGCCGCCGATGCGGAGTTTCTGCGTACCTGCCTTTCCGTCGAGGTTTTCGGCGGTGTATTTCTGTTTGTTTGTCGGGTCGCTGGTCAGGTATACGTAGCATCCAGTTTCGCTCACCTGTTCGCCTCCGTCGTCGGTTATGTCATAGTTTACGATGGCACTTGTTGGGCCATGGCTCAGAAGCGTCAGGGAATCTACTTTCGGATTCGCGTTTGGCTGTGTGGTGAATGTCATCGTGTTGCTGGTCGTGCTTGTCCGGCCATTGCTTCCCTGTAATATATAATAATAGGTGGTGCCGGCGGTGAGACCGCTTATCGGCAAGTCTACTTCCGCTCCGTGAGGCTCCACTTCTACGGTGGAGAGGGGCATGGTCTCCGTGTCGCCATATCTGAAGAGGAGCTTCGGCATGTCGGTGTCGCCTTCCACGGTGGCCGTGCCATGCAGCGTGGCTGAGGTTCGGGTGATGTCGGTGGCGGCCAGAGTGGCGAGGCGGGGCTCCAGATGGGCGGGCTTCTCGCTGCTGCATCCCGTCAATAGGGTGCATACCGTCCATAAGGCCAGTATTCCGAGGTTGTATATTGTTGGGTTTGGATGTTTCATAAGCATATTATTTTCCAAGTTTGATTCCCACACCTACGCAGCCTTGCCATTGTTTGGCGGCGATGGTGCCGGCCGAGGCCATGATGCTCACTCTCCCGAAGGAGGCCAACAGACCCACTTCGGCGGCTAAGCCCTTGTGGGTGAGCCCCTCGTTGAGCAGGTATCCGCCTCCGCTGCTTTCTGTCTGTTGCCAGGCTGTGGCGGTCTTGCCGTAGCCCACGCCCTCGAAGAGACAGAGACCGTGGGTCAAGTGATGGATGGCTCCTACGGTAGCAGTATAGTTGCTGTGGCGTGTCTCGCCTGTATAGTAGGGCTTGATTTCGCTTCCGGGAGTATATCCTTTTTTATCGCAACTGCCCATGGTGCTGCCCGTGCTCCTCAGATTGCTTGTGGCATGGATGAAGAAACCGTGTCGGCGCATCAAGGCGAAGAAGAGACCATAGGAGGGGCCGTCTTCATGCAGAGACAGGGTGGCCAGCGCATGGAAGGCCAGTGGCATCTTGGGCCTTGGCTTCTGTATGGTGATGGTGTCCACCACGGTCTTGACCTGCATGATGGTGTCGTGGATTTCCGTCACCTCTGGTTTGGGGAGTGTGATTTTCAGCTCGTAGGTCATTCGGCTCTCCAAGGGGGCACCTAGGCGATAGTCGCGCAGCACGCCCCATTCGGGATGTTTGATGGTGAGTCGCTGGGTGCCTTTGGGCAGGTAGAGCCATATCTCGCCCACTTCGTCCTTGCGCTTCACGATGCCGAGGGGGGAGGAGAAGGCGAAGTCGGAGGGTGCCACCACCTTGATGAGGGCGCAGGCCTCGTCGTTGAGGTCGCGCTCGGGACTGATGAAGGCACTCACGTCGTTGGGCAACGGGCGGAAGCTGGTCACCGAAAAGTCCTGGGCTTCCAGGGAAACCGCGCAGAACAGTAGTAGGGCTAGGATCAAATGTCTCATTCTGTATTCTCGTGCTTGTTCTTATAAGTGTGCATCCTTTTTCTCGCTTCATTCCAGGTTGAAGTCTTGGATGCCTATTACTTCGTTGCTCTCCGTGATGCTCTTTGCCGGCTGCCATGTCCTTACATGGATGAGGGGCATGGAGGGATTCCGGAAGTCCCAGAGCAGGAAGAGGTAACCGTCGTCGCTGTAGCGGTCGCTCTTGTATTGCTGTCGGAGGGTGACTCCGTAGATGCCGTCCATCGTGGGGTGGCGCAGAATGCGGAAGCCGGAGAAGCTGACTTCTATCTTCTGGTTGGCGGCGAAGACCTTGGAGAGTCGGGAGATGTAGTTGCGCTTGGAGTGGACGGCATAGGTCACTCGTGGACCGGTGGCTTCCACCTGATTGTCGCCCGCCTTGCCCTTCACTACGTTGCCCACGATGATGAGGGCCTGGTCGCTGAACACCTGTCTGAGGAAGTCGATGTCCTTAGTGGTATAGGCGGTGCGGAAATGCTCGCAGTAGTTGAGTATCTGGTGTCGCCGCTTGGCGTCGGTCTCGCTCACCTTGCCTTGCAAAATCTTCGAGGCTTCCTTGTAGAAGGGGTTGCTTTGGGCCATGCTTTTGAGGTTTATTTGGGGCAGGGCTTTGCCGGATGGCTTTGACGGGCCTGTGGATGGCGAATTTGGCGAGGCCGTCGGTTGCGCTTGTGGATTTCCTTGCTGGTTTGCGTCACTTCCCCCGGCGGCTTTTACAAATCTGTTGTTTTCCGGGATGGCAGTGGCGTTGCCGTTGTCGAGGAAGGAAACCATGCCGTTTCGGTCGATAAATCCTTCCCTCTTCGAGGTTCGCTCGCGGAATCGGAGTCGACCGTTGCGATAGCGGGTGTCGATCAGACAGTTGCGCAAGGGGATGGCAAACAGCTCGTTGCCTTCGCCGTCCTCCACCACATACCGCTTGCCTTTCTCGCCGTCGGCTTGCTCCACCAGTTCCAGTCCTTCGTAGATTCCATGTCGGGTTTCCGGGCCGTTGCTTTTATAACCGGCGAAGGGCAGCAGCCATAATGCTGCCGCCCATCCTCCGAGTAGGAGTACGAGAAGGGATAATATCAATACCGTCTTCTTCATTTATTGTATTTATGATAGATTTACTTCATTATTGCCAGTTTTGTATTTCTCCGCCGATGTCTATCTTCACCTGATCTGGGTTGTCGGAGATGATGAGGTTCACGAGGTGCTGGGTGCCAGGCTTGAACTGGAACTTGCTCTCGAAGAGATAGCTCACACCCTTCATCACCACTTCGATGAGTGGCATTCGGTTCTCGATGCGCTGGGGCACGATGATGGCCGAATAGCTGGTCTCGTCGTCTTGGCGGGCGATGATGGTTTTCCGTGTTCCCTTCACATAGCGTGTGGCTGCGCCTGCCTGCAGGTCGATGGTGGCCGTGGGCACGGTGTTGTGGATGTAGACGGTGGCTGTGGTGGGCATGTCTCCCTCGAAATCTTCGCCCTTTACCAAGCGAATCTTCAGCTTGCTCATGATGTGCTTGAAGGAGAGCGTGACAGGTGATTCCGATGCAGAGATGCCCTTGCTGGTGGCGAAGAGCAAGTCGCTGGCCTCGTAACCGCCGAGCGTACTGCCTTGCTTGGCTGTGCTCTGGTCGGTGCTCACGCTGAAGGGCTGGTCCTCGATGCTGCTCACGTCTTGTATGTAGGGATAGTAAGCATAGGCATTGTAGGTGCCGTCGTCCCAATAGAGGGCGCGGGAGGCTGCCCAATTGCTGCCATCGTAAGTGAGCGCCTCGTTGTTCACAAGGTTGCCGCCTATCTCCAGGGCTGCCTTTGCGTCTGCCACGTAGAGTCCTACTTTGTCGTTTTGCTGGAAGGCTGTCTCTGTGGCGCGGGTCTGTCCGGGATGGTTCACCACGAAGGTCATCGGTGTCGACTTGGCGTCTTGGTAGCTGGGAGCCGTTGCCGACTCGTCGCTACAAGATCCCAATCCTATTATAGTCAACGCAAAAACTGCGCATTTTATTATCTGTTTCTTCATATTTTTATCTTTTTTATGGAGTTAACGATGTCTTCTTACCTTCGCCATTTTCAGCGGGCTGCCCTTGTGGAAGACAGGGGCGCTTTGATAGGTTCCGGCATTGCGCTGGTCGCCATTGCCACCGAAGGCACGGCTCTCCACGACACCTGCGTCGCGCTTGTCGTTCTTCACGAAGTCCTCGAACGAGTATTCTTCGCCAGCATACTGCTTGATGCGCTTTACGATACTCTCACGGCTGATGGTGCTGTAGTAAGGGATATCGTTGTTCATACAAGAGTTTGGCTCTGAGCGGAACACACCACGGTTGTGCATATAGCCTCCCTCGTAGATGTCTACGATGTCGCTGTAGCGGTCGTCGAAGATAAGATGGCTCCAACCCACGCTGTGCATCTTGCCGGTGAGTTCGAGGTTGTCGTACCAGCCGAGAGCCTTGGCGCCATTTACAGCATCCACGTGTCCGCAGCAAGTAC
>CAVGLH010000088.1:0-9534 GCA_963630065.1 Bacteroides fragilis
TGAACACCTCGTTGACTAGGTTTAGCGAATACACAGGCTGAAGCGTCTCGAATTTTCGCTTCTTGCCAAGTTGGCGTACAAAGGCCTTGGAGGTGTTGAAAAGCACTCGTTGTTGGAAAGCAGGGGTCCATAGCATTTGCATCTCTACCAGAAACTGGCGCTTCTTGGCATCCTGGCATCTTACATCCACGATGCTGTTTTTTCCCACGTAATTTTCGGGTACCAACTCTGGGGTAAGGTATTCGACCTCTTCCACTTGTTCGTCTTCGCCCAGCGGCAACAGGGCATTGATAAGGCTGATGAGCAAGTCTTTATGCTCACCAAATATTTTCTTGAACGTCAAGTCGGCTTTCGGGTCCAAATACTTTTTCATAAGCACCATATTTTTAAATAGGCGAAGTTTGCACAGACAGCTAATGTGACGGCAAAGATACTAAATTTATGAATACTTCTGTAACAAATACATTTATAATTATTGATGTTTAACAAATCAAAGTAACTATAAGCTACGGTCATTGCCCAATGACAATGCGGAATGACAGTTTGTCGAAACGGATGCCCTCTTGGTCGAAGAATCGGGAGAGGCTGCCGTTGTCGGCAAGCTCTCTTGGTGTGCCTACGGATAATTGCCGGGATTCCATTAGCCAAAGACGGTCGGCAAGTTGGAGTGCCAACTCTACGTCGTGGGTTGATAGCAGGATGGGCTTGTGCTGCTCGTGGGCCAGGCGGCGAAGCAGGCGGAGGGTCTCCACCTTGCTCGGAAAGTCGAGGAAGGCGGTGGGCTCGTCGAGGATGATGATGCTTGTTTGTTGTGCCAAGGCTTTGGCAAGCATCACCTT
Organism: Bacteroides fragilis; assembly: GCA_963630065.1. Taxonomy (GTDB): domain Bacteria; phylum Bacteroidota; class Bacteroidia; order Bacteroidales; family Bacteroidaceae; genus Prevotella; species Prevotella fragilis_A. The sequence goes on from CAVGLH010000088.1 coordinate 840, forward strand.
CTGGCGTTCGCCGTCGCTCAATTCCAGAATGTTGCGATGGGCGAGGTGGGGGATGCCTGCTTGCCGGAGGGCTTCGGCGACTATCTGCTTGTCTGTAAAGGATAAAGTTCCCCAAAATCCTGTGTAGGGCGAACGGCCGATGCCCACGATTTCTTCTACGGAGAGTTGGACGGCATCGGGCTTGGAGGTGAGCACTACGCCGATTTCCCTGGCGAGGTCTCGGGGTGAATAATCGGACAGAGGCTTGTCGTGAAGGAGAATTTCACCATCAAGGGATGGCTGAAAACCGGCTAGCGTACGGAGCAAGGTGGACTTGCCTACGCCATTGGGGCCGATGAGGCAAGTCAGGTTGCCGCTTTCCAGCGAGGCATTGACAGCTGCGGCTACCGTTCGGAGCTGGTGCTTCGATCGGTAGCCGATACTTAGATTCTTTAAAGTGATTGTGGCTCCCATATTTACTTGGCAGCCAATACCTCGATCTCCACGAGTGCGCCCTTGGGCAACTTCTCTACGGCCACGGCTGAGCGGGCTGGATAGGGCTGGCTGAAGAACTCGGCATACACCTCGTTCATAGCTGCGAAATCATCCATGCTGTTCAGATAAACTGTGGTCTTCACCACGTGTGAGAGGTCGGTGCCGGCAGCCTTCAGGATGTTCTGTGCGTTGGTGAGGCTCTGGCGAGTCTGCTCCTTGATGCCACCCTCCACGAAGTTGCCCGTGGCAGGGTCGATAGGAATCTGGCCGGATGCAAATACAAAACCGTTTACTTCGATAGCCTGGCTATATGGTCCGATAGCTGCAGGCGCATTGTCTGTGTGAATTGCGTTCATACTTTTATCTTATTTATTATTAAACGATGTACAGCTGGTAGCCCTTGTTCTCCAAGGCTTTCTTGATGGCCGCAACATGTTCCGCGTCGCGGGTCTCCATCGTCATGCGGAGTACGCAGGCATTCACCTTGTTGCGGTTGGCAGAGCGGTCGTGGTGTACACCCGTGATGTTTCCGCCAAGGTTGGCGATGACCGATGCCACGTCAACCAACTCTCCAGGTTTGTCGTCCAGTTCCATCTCGATAGTGCAGAGACGGCCGCTTTTGGCAAGACCCCGGTTGATGACACGGTTCAGGATGGTTACGTCGATGTTGCCACCGCTCACGATGCAAATGGTCTTCTTGCCCTTCACTGGCACCTTGTTGTACATCACGGCAGCCACACTGGCTGCGCCGGCACCTTCGGCCACCATCTTCTCGCTCTCGATGAGCTTCAGGATGGCAGCACAAATCTCGTCCTCGCTCACGGTGACAATCTCGTCCACATACTTGGAGCAAGTCTCGAAGGTCAGTGCTCCGGGTTCTTTCACGGCGATGCCATCGGCCACGGTGGCCACCGAAGGCAGTTTCTCCTGCTTGTGGTCGTGGAGACTCTGCACCATGCTCGCCGCTCCCTCGGCCTGTACGCCGTATACCTTTACGCTAGGGTTCAATGACTTGATGGCGAAGGCGATGCCCGAAATCAGTCCACCGCCACCTACCGGCACTACTACGGCCTCCACATCGGGAAGCTGGTCGAGAATTTCCAGTCCGATGGTGCCCTGTCCGGCGATGACATTCTCGTCGTCGAAGGGATGCACGAAAGTGTAGCCGTACTCGTCCTTCAGTTCCAGGGCTTTCTGGTAGGCATCGTCATACACTCCTGGCACGAGGCACACCTCGGCACCCAGTCGCTTGGTGGCCTCCACCTTGCTGATGGGCGCACCTTCGGGAAGGCAGATGAGGCTCTTCACTCCCATGGCCGTGGCACCGAGTGCCACACCCTGGGCATGGTTGCCTGCCGAACAGGCAATTACACCCTTTGCTTTCTCTTCGTCGGAGAGTTGGGAAATCTTATAGTAAGCACCGCGAATCTTGAACGACCCCGTCTTCTGCAAGCACTCGGGCTTGAGATAGACGTCACTCTCTGGGTTGATTCGGGGTGTGTGAACCAGCTCAGTCTTTCTGATAACCTTGCTCAGCACGAAGCGAGCCTTGTAGAAATTGTCTAGTTGTAACATATCTAACTGCTGATGTTATTTTCGATGCAAAGTTACAGTAAATGGGGGATAATACAAAATAAATCGGTATAATTTTTGTTTATTCGGAGAATATGTGTATTTTTGCGAGACGAAAAAGGTATCATCTATGGCTACGAAAAAGAGTATCATTATTGTTTGGGCAGCCGTGTTCTGCGTGTTGCTGGGTAAATATTGCCTCGACCCCAACCGCATGGACACCAAGCAGGTGCTGAAGACCAAGGGGGCGCAGACGAGCAAGGACTATATGCTCTCCTCGCTCAACGTCACCGCCTTTGCCCGCGACAAGAGGGAACTGATGTGGATAGGCACGTCGGCGGGTATCAACGTCTATGACGGCAAGGACTATATCCAGTTTTTCCACGACGTGAAGGATACGGCGGCACTGCCCGACGACTATATCAACACGCTCCATCTCGACAGGAAGGGGCGCATGTGGGTGGGCACCCAGAATGGGTTGGCCCGCTATGTTGGTGCTTACCGCTTCCATCGTATCCCCTTGCCCGAGGCGACTGGGGGCAATGTTGTGGCGATAGAGGATGCCAAGGATGGGGTGTTGGTGAGCGACGGAAGGAATACCTATCTCGTCAAGGACAACGACGAGGTGGTGGAGTCGAGCCGGCAGATTGTAGCCAACAACATGAAGGCTCCGCTTCCCAAAGACAACTTCCTGTTGCGCAAGCCGCGAGACATTGTAGCTGCTACCTATAAAGACTTGGGTGACAACCTTTGGGTGGGATTTCGAAACGCTGGCTACCAGATTATATCGAAAAACCGCATTGCTTACAAATACGCCAACAATAATCCGCTTGCCCAGACTACAGCGGGCAAGGACATCATCAGTTTGGAGAGGGTAGGGGGGCGTATCCTTGCCGGCACCACCTTGCGGCTCTACGTATATGATACTCAAAACAAGGCACTGCACGAGACATATTATCGTAGCATGTTCGATTCCTTGCCTTCTCCCGAGAAGTTGGCGGTGAATTACATCGTGGGCTACGACGACCGGCGGGCTTGGCTGGTGGGCAACCGGCAGGTGCTGAGCACTTTCGTGGGCAACGGGCATCCGGAGATAGTGGCAAAGTCTCCGCAACTGGGACTCGTGGGCTGTGGTGTGAAGAACGGCGACCACCTCTATGTGAGCAGCGACAATCATGGGCTGCTGTGCTTTTCCTTTGCCGATTCCCGTCCCGCCTCCATCCCCATCGGCAGCAAATGGTTTGACAGCGAGACCCAGCTCACCACCCTTCACAACAGCGACATCTTCCTCTTTATGAAAAATATGCACCTGGGCATCTTCTCGCCGAAGACGGGGGAGTGGCAGGAGCTAAAGGCATCCGGCATTCCCGACTATGCCAGCGTAGACCCTGCCTTTGTGCGAGAGGACTCGTATGGACATATTTGGCTGGGTACCAAGCGGTATGGACTGTATTGCCTCGACATGGCTTCGAGGAAAGTAGATCGCATCCATTCATTGAACGATGTGCATGTACAGGGATTGGTGGAGGACGGTCACGGACAGCTGTGGGTCACCACGCTGAGAGATGCTTTCTGCATCAATCCGAAGATGAAGACCTTGGTGATGAACAGTCTTGTCTCTTCCTCCAGTCAGGGCTCTGAGGTGTGGCAGTTTTTCGACAACAGTATCTGTCTGGCTCCCGATGGCGATGTGGTGTTTGGAAGTTCTGATGGTTGCAAGTTTCTCTCCGCCCCAGCCATGAACACCAACTTCCTCTCCACCTATGCGGGTATACATGCCGGCAGGGTGCTGAGCATCTACAGCCTGGAGACGGAATGTCCCGACGGAGAGCTCAAGGTTATCGATGAGAATGTGAGTAGTGGCAGCCGCTATACTTTTGCGCATGACGAGAACACCGTGCGTCTTCGTTATTTCTACCCCAATTACAGCCGTCGTTCGGCATTGATGTACCAGTGCAAGATGGAGGGCCTCGACCAAGACTGGCGTAAGCCGAGTTACCAGCATGAGATAGAGTTCCAGGATTTGGCCCCGGGCAAGTATACCTTCCGTCTGCGCCTGATTTCTTCGCCCAATGTGCCGGCCTTGCAAGAGCGCAAGGTGGAAATCATCATCCTGCCTTCGCCCTGGACTTGTGCGGCGGCATGGTATCTCTATTTCAGCATCGTGGCGGGACTGTTGTATTATGTCAACTTCCTCTATCTGAGGGCGCGCAGCAACCATCTCCTGCTTCTTCAGGAGCAGCAGGACAAGGAGCGTGAGAAGCGCGCTAACGAGATGAACATGAACTTCTTCGCCAATATCTCCCACGAGTTCCGCAACCCTATCACCATCATCGCCGGCCCTCTGCTCGCCTTGACCACAGACAAGTCGCTCCCCGATTCGGTGCATCGCACGCTGAACCGAGTGTGCATCAGTGTGAACCGTATGCTGAGGCTGATAGACCAGATGCTCGACTTCAACCAGTTGGAGACCGATGCCCTGCGGCTGAAGGTGTCGGAGGTGGATGTAGCCGAGGAACTGAGAAAAATGGTGGAGGCTTTCGAAGAGTCTACCAAGGCGAGGGGTATCCAGTTGCAACTCTCTATGAGCGATGGCGACTATCGGGTGTGGATAGACAGTGACAAGTTGGAGAAGGTAGTGAGCAACCTCTTCACCAACGCCTTGAAGCATACCCCGAGTGAAACCGGCATCATCCGCATATCTACCTCTGTAAGCGATGGCAAACTGAAGGTAGCAGTCTACAACAACGGCGAGCATATCTCCGAAGAGAAGTTGCAAGACGTGTTCAAGCGTTACTATCAGTTGGCCGACCGCCAGACTTCCCATCGGTATGGATGGGGAACGGGCATCGGACTTTACTATGTGCAGCGCCTCGTGGGGCTGCACCATGGAGAGATAAGCGTAAGAAACGTGGAGCAAGGGGGCGTAGAGTTCCGCTTCTTCCTGCCTACCGACAGAGCTATATATAATAAGGTGGAAATTGCCGAGCAAGAGCATCGGGTGATGCAAATACCCTTGGAAATGAAGAGCCCTCTTGAAGGGAAGAATGAAGAGGGAAGAGTGAAGAATATGTCTGATGGGGAATCTCGCCGAAAGATTCTCGTGGTGGACGACGACATAGACGTGGCCCAATACGTAAGCTCGCTTTTCAACGACCGCTATGAGGTGGTGAACCGCTATTCTGCCGAGGAGGCGTTGAAGGATTTGGAGGAGGTGCAGCCGGATGTGATCCTTAGCGATGTCGTGATGGGCGAGATGTCGGGGTATGAGTTCTGCAAGACCATCAAGAGCGACCTGACGTTCAGCCATATCCCCGTGATATTAATCACAGCCAAGTCGAACATGGACGAACAGGTGGAGGGACTGCGCCTGGGTGCCGTGGCCTATGTCACGAAACCGTTCGACCCAAGCTACTTGCAGGCATTGGTGGAATCGCAGCTCCAGCATGTGAAGAACTTGCGTAAGCGACTGGGCGAGGGAACGGATACTGCCACCCTACCAGAGCAAGAGGCCGATACGCTCTCAGAGCCAGACCGTAACTTTATGAACGAACTGTATGAACTGATGGAGAAACGCTCAGCCGAAATGGAACTGAATGTTTCCACCATCTGTCATGACCTGTTGATTAGTCAATCTAAGTTCAATTATAAGTTAAAGGAACTCACCGGCGAGACCCCCGGCTCGTTTTTCCGTAAGTACAAGCTCAACAAGGCAGCTCAGTTGCTGCAGGCTGGCAAGTACAATATCTCGGAGGTGGCTGTGTTGACTGGTTTCAGTACTGCAGCCCATTTCTCCGTGGCGTTTAAGAAACAGTTTGGCGTATCGCCAAGCGAGTTTACATCATCTCTCTCTTGAGCCTACTCGTCGCACCAGTGAGTTCCAGTAGTTTCCGCATTAGATGTTGGATTGCCTATGTCATTTTGTGTTCTCGGTATATATATTGGGCAAAATTAGAAATTAATATAGTCGTTAGTATATCCCCAGCCAGAAGTGGTAGATGTAGCTGATACCCAGTCCGGCGATGGTGGAGGTGACTACGTGTACCATGCCCGGCATCATGAACGAGTGGTTGAGCAAGTACTTGCCAATCACCGTGGTGCCCGAGCGGTCGAAGTTGACCGTAGCAATGTCCGATGGATAGTTGGGGATGAAGAAATATCCGTAAACCGACGGCATTACGCCGAGTAATATCCATCCCTCGATGCCGAGCGAGTAGGCGAGAGGCAACATGGCTACCACCACGGCTCCTTGCGAGTTGATGAGCACGGAGACGAAGAAGAAGGCGATAGCGATGGTCCATGGGTAGGCCTTTACCAAGTCGGTGAGCAGAGCCTGAATCTCCGGCTGATAGTTGGAGAAATAGGTGTCGCTCATCCAGGCGATGCCGTAGATGGCGATGACGGCCACCATACCATTCTGCCAAACCGCACCGCTGATGGCGGCCTTGGGCTTCGCCTTGCAGATGATGATCATCAGGGCTGCCGCCGCAATCATCGTAATCTGGATGACGAGGTTCATGGCCAGTGGTTTGTAAACCACCTCGGTGACACCAGCCATCAGTACGCCAGCCTTAGCCAACTGCTTGGCCGACTCGGTGACACCGTCGCTGAGGGTGATGAACTCAGGAGCGCCGGCTGCCACCTGTATAGTCTTGTAGGAAGGCAGGAGGTTGACGCCCATCATGCTGGCGATGGAAATGATCACGATGACGGTGAGGGCAGCAAGGAAGATGTAAACGGCCTTCTTGCTCTCGGGCGCAATCTTCTTGTCGAGTGTGGTGGCGGTGCTGCCATAGATATAATTATATTGTGCGGGGTCCTTGAGCATAGCCTGGAACTTCGGATCCTTGTCGAGGTCGAGTCCGCGCTTCCAGCTGGCAGCCACGGCGAAGAGGATGCCCACGATGCAAGCGGGGATGGTGACGAGGATGATCTGCACATTGCTCACATGGAAACCATTGTCGATACTGATGGTGGAGAAGGCTACCACGGCTGCGGCGATGGGCGAGCAGGTGATACCTATCTGAGAGGCGATGCTGGCGATGCCGCAAGGACGCTCAGGGCGGATGCCTTTCTTCAGTGCGATGTCGCAGATGATGGGCATCAACGTATATACTACGTGACCTGTTCCTACAAGAATAGTGAGGAAGAAGGTGGTGAAGGGAGCCAGGATGGTGATGCGCTCAGGATGCTTGCGCAGAATGCGCTCGGCAATCTGAATCATCCAGTCCATACCGCCCGATGCCTGCAACATACCGGCACAGGTGACGGCGGCGATAATAATGTAAATCACGTCGGTGGGGGGAGTGCCTGGCTTGAGACTGAATCCGAACACCAGGATTGCAAGACCGATGCCGGAGATGGCACCGAGGGCGAGGGAACCGTAGCGGGCACCTACCCATAAAGCGATGAGCACAACAATCAGCTCAACAATCATTAGTAATGTCATAACGTTTTTAGATTTTTTTGTTTTCGGCTGCAAAGGTAGGGCTTTTGGGCTTTTAAGGCTTTCGTTTTCCTTCAAACGATTTTCGAAAAATCGCAAATATGCTTGAAAATGAGAGAAGTAGTACTTCCTTGGGAGGAGGAAGTACTACTTCTGTCATGTTTTGTTGCTTATACCATGTTGAAATGTTCCAGCGCAGCTGCCACACCGTCCTCTTCGTTGGAGAGCGTCACATAGTCGGCTTCGGCTTTCACTTCGGGGGCGGCGTTCTCCATCGCCACGCCCATGCCTGCCAGTTTGAGCATACTAAGGTCATTATAACCGTCTCCGAATGCCATTAGAACATCAGTCGAAAGACCAATCTTCTCCAAGAGTCTCAATAGGGACTGGGCCTTGTCGATGCCCTTGGGCACCAGCTCCAGGAAGAAGGGGGCCGAGCGGAAGATGTCCATCTGTTCTCCCAACTCTTTCTTCAGGGCTTCCTCTGCCTTCACCATATCCTCGGGGGCACCAGTCATAAGGAGCTTGGTGGGGTGGGGTTCCAGGGCCTCGAGGAGGTTGTCCACTCTGCGGATGTTCATCTTGTTGATGCGCGACTCTTCCTTTACATATGGGTCGTCGGGCATTTCGGTGATAATCTCGTTGCCGGCATAGCCGAGTAGGGCATGCTGGTGCTTTCGCGCGTACTTATATAATATAGGTATAACTTCATCGGGCAAGAACTGGGAGAAGAGCTTTTCTCCTGTCTTGGCATCCACGATGTTGCCTCCGTTGTAGGAGAGGATGTATCCGCCCCGCTTGTCCAGCTCCAGACATTCCGCTATGGGCGTGATGCCGTAGGTGGGGCGACCGGAGGCGAGGATGATGACTGCGCCTTCGCTCTCTGCTTTCAGCAGGGTCGCACGAGTCTTGGGAGTAACCACCTTGTCGTGGTTGGTCAGCGTACCGTCCAGGTCGAGTGCGATGGCACGGTATGGGAGATGATTCATTTGCATGTTTCTTTATATTTTGTTATGTATTGCATCTCTATCTTTGCTGTGCAAAGTTAATTATTTTTCTCTGATGGTACAAATTATTTGACGACAATTATGCCGCCATGCTATATTTCATGGCAGGAAGTAGCACATGCATAAATACCCATAAAAAAGTTTTGCGTTCTCGTTTATTTGTCTTATCTTTGCAGCAAATTACATTTTGAGCTAT
>CAVGLH010000089.1:0-9358 GCA_963630065.1 Bacteroides fragilis
GGTACGGCGAGGGCGCCGTACCTCCTATGATTACCTTTTCGGGCAAGTATGGGTATCTGTAGGAGGTACGGCGCCCTCGCCGTACCAATCTCCAAAGTTCAAGCAAGAAGAATGGACAAAATCATCAAAAAACATGCTTTTTTGTCCGATATATGTCCCAAAAGACTAATATTAACGATTAGTGTTCCCCTTTTAAACGATTTGTGCACCTTGTTTTTGCCAAATTTTATCTATCTTTGCATCAGAAAATACTTAAACAAACAACATTCAGTATATGAAGATAACAAATACGATCAAGTCTATCGCCCTAGCCTCGCTCCTGGCGATGGCTCCTGCCAGCATGATGGCGGCACAGAAGGGCGGCACGTTTACCACGGGCGACAAGACCTTCCTTTTGAACGGCAAGCCCTTCGTGGTGAAGGCTGCCGAGTTGCATTATCCCCGCATCCCCCGCGCCTACTGGGAGCACCGCATCAAGATGTGCAAGGCGCTCGGCATGAACACCGTGTGCCTCTACGTGTTCTGGAACATCCACGAGCAGCAGGAGGGCAAGTTCGACTTCACGGGCAACAACGATGTGGCTGCCTTCTGCCGCCTCTGCCAGAAGAACGGCATGTATGTCATCGTGCGCCCCGGCCCCTACGTATGCGCCGAGTGGGAAATGGGCGGACTGCCCTGGTGGCTCCTGAAGAAGAAGGACATCCGTCTGCGCGAGCAGGATCCCTACTTCATGCAGCGCGTGGAGATATTCGAGAAGGAAGTGGGCAAACAATTGGCTCCCCTCACCATCCAGAACGGCGGCCCCATCATCATGGTACAGGTGGAAAACGAGTATGGCTCCTACGGCAAGGACAAACCCTACGTGAGCGCCATCCGCGACATCGTGAGGAAGAGCGGATTCGACAAGGTGAGCCTCTTCCAGTGCGACTGGTCAAGCAACTTCCTCAACAATGGCCTCGACGACCTGACATGGACGATGAACTTCGGTACGGGTGCCAACATCGACAATCAGTTCAAGCGTCTCGGCGAGGTGCGCCCGAATGCACCCAAGATGTGCTCAGAGTTCTGGAGCGGCTGGTTTGACAAGTGGGGAGCACGCCACGAGACACGCCCTGCCAAGGACATGGTGGAGGGCATGGACGAGATGCTCTCCAAGGGCATCAGCTTCTCCCTCTACATGACCCACGGAGGCACGAGCTTCGGCCACTGGGCAGGAGCCAACAGTCCCGGTTTCCAGCCCGACGTGACGAGCTACGACTACGACGCACCCATCAACGAATGGGGACTGACCACACCCAAGTTCTACGAGCTCCAGAAGATGATGGCGAAATATACCGACGGCAAGAAGTTGCCCGCCGTGCCCAAGGCTCCGATGGGCATCATCAGCGTGCCGGAGTTCAAACTGACGGAATACAGGCCCCTGAGCTATGGCATCGGCAACACAAAGGACAGCAACGCCCCCCTGAGCTTCGAGGATATGGACATGGGGTGGGGTACCATGGTGTATGAGACACAGGTGCCGGCCATCGAGGGCACATCGACACTCGCCGGCGAGTTCCACGACTTCGCCCAGGTTTATGTGAACGGCAAGTATGTGGGCAAGATAGACCGCGTGAAGAACGAGAAGTCGCTCGAACTGCCCGCCATGCCGCAGGGTGCCAACCTCACCATCGTGGTGGAAGGCATGGGACGCATCAACTTCGGCCGTGCCATCAAAGACTACAAGGGTATCATCGGCAACGTGACCATCACCTCCCAGAAGGAGAACTGCGAAATCAGCCTCACCCCTACCCTCTGGACCAACAGCACCATCGCCGACAACTACCAGACGGCCGTGGAGGCCCTCAGCAAGCCTACCAACAAGATGCGCGGTTTGCAGAGCAAGGCAGGCTACTACCGCGGCTACTTTAATATCAGCAAGGTGGGCGACACCTTTATTAATATGGAGTCCTTCGGCAAGGGACTGGTATATGTGAACGGCCATGCCCTCGGAAGATTCTGGCAGATTGGTCCGCAGCAGACCTTGTACCTGCCCGGCTGCTGGCTGAAGAAGGGCAAGAACGAGGTCATCGTTCTCGACGTGGTTGGCCCGAAGGGCGAGGCTGGCAAACCTGGTTCCACAGTGGCCCCCACAGCCTTCTGCCAAGACCATCACGAGCTCGACAAGCTGAACCTGGAAAAGAGCAACAAGCACAACGAGCCTGGCCATCGCATGGATTTGAACTCCGACACCCCTGTTTTGAAGGGAGAGTTGAAGGCCGGCAACGGATGGCAGACCATCAAGCTCGACAAGCCTGTGACCGGCCGCTACTTCGCCATTCAGGCAGAGAGCAGCCAGAGCGGCGACTCGCAGATAGCCATCGCCGAAGTCTACCTCCAGGATGCCGACGGCAACCGCATCGACCGCAACAACTGGGTGGCCTACTATGCCGACAGCGAGAAGGGCAACTCCACATTAGAAAAAATGTTCGACCTGCAGGAGAGCACCTACTGGCAGACAGAGAAGGGAGCCTCCTTCCCCCACCTCGGCATCGTAGACATGGGCAAGGAAGTAACCATCTCCGCCTTCGAATATCTGCCCAGGGCAGAGCAGGGAGCGCCAGGCAGCGTGAAGGGCTTCAAGCTCTATGTGAGGAAATAAAACGGAAGGCAGAAAAACTGGTGCGAAGTGTTAAAAACAAACAAAAAGCATATTTTTATCTGATAAAAAAGCAAAAAATCAGAAGGATAATTTGTTTATCCGAATAAAAGTTGTATCTTTGCAGCAGTTTTCGCATATATTTGGGCAAATGGGGAGGGTCGTGACGACCGTACCTCATTTGTTTTTTATATATACGGGAACAAAATGAAACAATCCCTTAGTGACGGTAAAAAATAACTTGGTACAGCGAGGGTGCTTGGAGCCAACTTATTTTATTATTACTTATTAATTCTTGATTAAAAATGAAGATTCCAGTTGAAGAACAATATAAATTCGTACATCTTACTTTGCCGGACGGCCGCAAGGCGGAAGGGCATTCCGTATTGCTCCATGCTTGTTGCGCCCCCTGCTCGGCGGCCATCGTGGAGTGCATGCTGCGCAATGGCATGAAACCCACCGTCTTCTTCAGCAACAGCAATATCTACCCGCTCCAGGAATACGACATCCGCAAACATGAGTTGATGCGGTTTCTGGAGGCACAAGGAGTGCCGTATGTGGAGGACGAATACGACCACGAGGAATGGAGCTCTGCCATCCACGGACTGGAGAACGAACCCGAGAGAGGATCCCGGTGCTCCGTCTGCTTCCAGTTCCGTCTGTCCCGTGCGGCACGCTATGCCCAGAATCATGGTTTCCACCTGCTCACCACCACCCTCGCCTCCTCGCGCTGGAAGAACATCCGCCAGATAGACCTGGCCGGCCATATCGCAGTAGAACCTTGTCCCGACGTGGAATGGTGGGATATGAACTGGCGCAAGGGAGGTCTGCAAACGAGAAGAGGCGAACTGCTTCGCCTCAACTCATTCTATAACCAATTATATTGTGGGTGCGAGTTTAGCCTCAGAACAACAAGTTAGGTAGTTATTTGAATTTTTCTCTGTAAAGATTTGCACCGTTCGAAAAAATGTTGTATCTTTGTCCTTTAGTAGATAACATTTTTAATAGAAGGAAGATAAATGGGAAATTATACGATGCCAGATAATTGTGTAGGATATACTGTTGCAGAGATTTGTGAAATGAAGTCTTTGCAACATCGTCCTATCGCAACAAACAAGACAGAACAAACGCCCCCTACAGCGTTCAAGAACGAGTTGGCGATTATTTCTCATTATTTACAGAACAAGGGGCTGGAATCAGCCCGGCCTTACCAGTCTGATGCATTGCGCATGATGGACGAAATTGCCGAAGAATACTTTGGTGATTCAAGCAAGGTTGGTGAGCCCCGATTGGGTCAAGCAGACTTGTTCTCAGATTTCTATAATGTTCCTTTCTTGCCTCATACGAATGCGGACTTCACGTTTATAGACTTGTTTGCTGGCATAGGAGGTTTTCGACTGGCCATGCAGGCTGTGGGCGGAAGATGCACATTCTCTTCAGAATTTAACGAACCTGCCCAAAAGACATATTTTGCCAATTATGGAGAAATGCCATTTGGAGACATAACATTGGAAGAGACCAAACGATTCATACCTGAGCATTTCGACGTACTTTGCGCAGGTTTCCCCTGTCAGGCATTCTCTATCATTGGCAAGCAGAGAGGGTTCGAGGACACAAGAGGCACTATGTTCTTTGAGATACAGAAAATATTGCAGACGCATAGACCGAAAGCGGTGTTCATGGAAAATGTAAAGCAATTGGTGACCCACGACAAAGGGAATACCTTCAAGGTAATTCTAGGAATCCTGGCAGACCTAGGGTACCACATGAAGTGGAAAGTTCTGAACGCCCTAGACTTCGGTGTGCCACAGAAACGTGAAAGAGTCATCATGGTGGGCTTTTTGGATGAGAAAAAGACAGAAAGATTCAGTTTTGAATTCGAAAAGAAACCATATAACCTAAAAGAAATCCTTCAGAAGGACGAAGACGTGGATAAATCCTTGTTTGTTTCAGACAGAATTCTTCAGAAACGTAAGGACTCCACCAAGGGCAAGAGCATTTTTTATCCATCTATCTGGCATGAGAACAAGGCTGGCAACATTTCTGTGCTGGACTATGCTTGCGCCTTGCGGACAGGGGCATCCTATAATTATTTATTGGTGAATGGCTATCGCCGTCCTTCTTCTCGCGAGTTGCTACGGTTGCAAGGATTTCCCGAGAAGTTCCGGATAGTGGTTTCACACCAGGAGATAAGGAAGCAAACGGGCAATTCCGTAGCAGTACCGATGATGACTGAAGTGGCTAAGCGAATAAAGGAATTGTTATAAAATTCGAATTTAAACAAATTGATATGAGACATCCAAAGCTAAGAGACTCAAAGCATCTTTTGACAAACGAGTTGTATCCTATAGGAGAAATTCCATCGGAATATATCGTAAAGATAGGTGGTCATGTGGTATACCTGATTCATTCAGGCAGAAACGACATGACAGGTGATGATTGGGGGGATATTTTCGCCAATGTTATAGGTGGCAAGCATTTGGCTAGTCCTGTAGGCATCGCCGATGTCGAATATGGAAAGATGGCATGGTCTATGAAGACAGTGAAAAACACGAACGTCTTTGGTTGTCAAAGCATCCGCTTGATCAGCGGAAGATGTTCTCCCGATTTCTCTTTTGGCATCACCGATCCTCATGAGGACATTCAGCGCACAGGCGAGGCTGCTTTGGCTGTATGGAACGAGCGTATCAATATCGCATACGACCACTATAACCAAGTGAGAGTATTGGTGTTAGTGAGAAATGACGAACTCTCTGAGTTTAGGCTATTCGAGGAAGACATTCATCGTTACAAGACCAGCGACTATGAATGGGTGGAGAATAAACGCGGGAATCTCGAAGGTGTCAACATTCATACTGGCTTCAAACAGTTTACATGGCAACCGCATGGCTCTCAATTCACGATTCACACTCCCGTTCCAGACGATGCCATCAAATTTACAGTAAAGAGACCTCCTGTCATATCCATGGAGGAAACGCTAAAGGTTCTTCAGTTTGATGAAACTTGGGTAAATATATTGTAAAAGAACAAAGGAGGGAACATTTTGAAATTCCCTCCTTTTATTCTTTTACACTTCTACTTTTAATGGATTAAGACAAACCTGTAATCTCTCCATTCACCACGTCGATGCGCTCGGCCTGCGGACTCTTGGGCAAGCCGGGCATACGCATGATAGGACCGGCGATGACTACGATCATCTCGGCTCCCATATTCACAGTGATGTCGCGAACGTGCAGCTCGAAGCCATCCGTTGGCCCCACAGCCTTGGCATCGGTGGAGAAACTGTACTGGGTCTTGGCGATACAGATGGGGAAATGCTCTACGCCAAGAGTCTTGATTTCCTCTATCATCGCCTTGGCACTGTCGCTCAGCGATACGCTGCCGGCTCCATAAAGGTTGAAAGCTACCTTTTCTATCTTTTCCTCCACGCTGTCGTGGTCGTCGTAAGCAAAGTAGAGAGGGGCGGACGGCTTCTCGTCGATGGTCTTCACCACGAGGTTGGCCAGTTCCACGGCACCCTTGCCTCCCTCGGCAAAGGCATTGTTCACGGCGAAGCCACAACCCAACTCTTCCTCGCAATGCTTGCGGAGCACCTCGATTTCCTCGTCGGTATCCGTGGCAAACTTGTTGAAGGCGATGACCACGGTCTGGCCGAAACGCTGCAGATTCTCCACATGCTTGTCGAGATTCCAATATCCCTTCTTCATTCCCTCAATGTTTGGCTTCTTGATGTCCTCCTGAGCCACCTCGCCATGCAACTTCAAAGCCTGGAGCGTCACCACGAGCACGGTGAGGTCGGGCTGCAAACCGGTCTTGCGGCACTTGATGTCGTAGAACTTCTCTGCGCCCAGATCGGCACCGAAGCCTGCCTCCGTAATCGCATAGTCGCCATATTCCAGTGCGGCTGCCGTGGCCATCACGGAGTTGCAGCCATGGGCGATGTTGGCAAACGGACCGCAATGAACGAAGGCGGGTGTACCCTCTGTGGTCTGCACGAGGTTTGGCTTCAAGGCATCGAGCAAGAGAGCTACGATGGAGCCACCCACACCCATATCCTTGACAGTGAAAGGTTTGTCGTCCTCGGTGATACCGAGCAAGATATTGTCTATGCGGCGGCGCAAGTCGTCAACGCTGGTAGCGAAGCACATGATGGCCATAATCTCTGAGGCCGGCGTGATGTCGAATCCCGTCTCTGTCTCGATGCCGTTCTTGTCGCCGATGCCCGTGATGATGCGGCGCAGACCACGGTCGTTCACATCCATCACACGACGCCACAGAATCTTCTTCAGCTTGAATCCCTCAGCCTCGTGCTGGAAACGATAATTGTCGAGCAAGGCCGCAATCATATTGTTGGCCTCTGTGATAGCGTGGAAGTCGCCGGTGAAGTGGAGGTTGATCTTCTCCATAGGCAACACCTGGGCATAACCGCCGCCGGCCGCACCGCCCTTCATGCCGAAGCAAGGACCGAGCGAAGGCTCACGCAGAGCCACCACCGATTTCTTGCCAATCTGCTGCATGCCGAGGGCGAGGCCCACGCTGACGGTGGTCTTGCCATTGCCAGCCTTGGTAGGACTGATGGCGGTGACGAGGATGAGATGATGGTTCTCAAACTTGCGCTTGTCGATGTCGCCCGTGGTAATCTTGGCGATATAACGACCGTAGTTCTCCACTTGTTCCTCCTGGATGCCAAGTTCTGCGGCCACCTCGCTGATGGGGCGCAACTTCACTGATTTTGCTATTTCAATATCTGTCAACATATCTTGTAATTTTATTTGATGCGTGCAAAGGTAATGAAAAGTAATGATATATACGTAGATGAATGTATAAAAAAACAAAAAGGGAGCTTACCTCAACTCCCTTTTCAGTGTGATGACAGTCAACTCAGGCCATGCTCCCAGACGGAAGGGGAACGAACCGCCGATGCCTGCCGACACATAGAGCATCTGGCTGCCAGCGGTATACGTGCCGCCCCACTCCCTGAAAGCCATGCGGGCCGGCGTCCACCGGCCTATCTGGATTTGTCCGGCATGGGTATGTCCCGAGAGGGTGAGATGAATCTTCTTGCCCACCACCTCACGGCGCCAGTGATGGGGGTCGTGGGTGAGCAATATCTTGAAACCGTCGGCATCCGCTCCCTTCAACGCCTTCCTCAGATTACTGCGGTTGGGGAAGGGAGGCTGACCGGCGTTCTCCACGCCCACCACCGTAATCTGGGCCATGCCGTGGCTCACCACGTGATGGGCGTTCATCAACTGGGTCCAGCCCATCCGTTTCTGAAAGTCGAACAGCAAGCGGCGGTTCTTGCGCAGTCCGCTTACCCGATGGTTGTTGTTGTACTCGCAATAGTCATGGTTGCCCCATACCGAATAGATGCCGTCATGGGCCTGCAACTGGGCCAGACAGTCTTGATAGGGTTCCACCTCGGCGGCACTGTCGTTCACCAGGTCGCCCGTGAAGAGTATCATGTCGGGGTCTTCATTGTTCACGCTGTCCACCACCCGCTGCACGAAATCGCTGCCCTTGGGAAAAGTCCCGAGGTGGAAATCAGAGATATGCACCAGCCGATAGCCATCGAAATACGGCGGAAGGTCGGGCGAGGTATAAGTGACCCGCCTCACCTCCAGCCGTTTCCATCCCTCCAAGAAGCCGAAGGCAAACCAGCCCATCAACACCACGGCGGGGACAAGGGCGAAATACCAAGGGAGGAAGATATAGAAGAGGATGAACACCACCTTGGGCATCACCGAGAAAAGAATCATGGAGAAGAGGATGCGGACGGACAACTTGTGACAGCGGCCCAACTGCAGGCCCACCTCGGCCAGCAAGAGCAGCATGGAGGGAATCCACCACACCACGGCCCACCCTATAGGCCAACTGTCCACCCCAAGGTGCCAGAGCCAGAAATCGGGCACCAGGGCCAACAGCAGCATGCCCACGACGTAAGACAACGACCTAAAAACCTTTTTCAATTTCATGGTGCAAAGATAATATAAAAATCCCATATGGCTGCTAACGGCACAGCATTTTTTCAGGTTATGTTCGTGATTACGAAAAAAAATAAGTAATTTTGCATCCGTTTTATTAGTTAGCATTCGTCAAACTCGTATCAACATAACAGCCCTATGGCAAGAAAACTCAGAAAGAAACGCATCGCAGTTATCCTCACCACATTCACCGCCAGCATCGTATGGTGTACACACAGTTGTGTGTCGCGCTGCACCTCGTCGTCTTCCGACAAGGCCCAAGCTGCCGACACGCTGCCCAAGAAGCATCTCAACGACACCATCACCAACGCCCTGACAAGCGGAAAGGATTATCGGGAGATGGACTCTCTCGTGGAGAGATACCTGAAGAGATGGGAAATCAACGGGGCCCAGCTCGCCATCACCCGCAACGACTCGCTGCTCTATGCCCGCGGCTTCGGCTGGGCCGACATGGAGAAGGGCATCAAGATGGAACCCAATATGCTGATGCGCTTTGCCTCGGTGTCGAAGCTCATCACAGCCACCGGCATCATGAAACTACAGGAGATGAAAAAGCTGAGGATGGGCGACAAGGTATTCGGCAAGAACGGCATCCTCAACGACACCATCTATAACAACAGCATCAAGGACCAGCGGTATTACGACATCACCGTGGAGCAGTTGCTCCGCCACCAGGGGGGATTCAACAACTATGCCGGCGACCCCGTGTCGAACACCCGCTACATCATGATGCAGA
>CAVGLH010000090.1:0-9321 GCA_963630065.1 Bacteroides fragilis
AGTTAGCTCCAAGCGCCCTCGCTGTACCACTCAAGCAAGTTAGCTCCAAGCGCCCTCGCTGTACCACTCAAGCAAGATGTGAAAAGCGCCCTCGCCGCACCATTTCGAAGCAGCGAAATTTTATTATCGCTTGAGTGGTACGGCGAGGGCTCTATACTAATTTTGCTTGAGTGGTACGGCGAGGGCGCCGTACCTCCTATCAGAACTTCGTGCTGAACGCTGTGCTGGGCAGCGTGGCGTTGAGCACATAGTTGGAGAAGTCGTACTGGGTATAGTTGCCGGCCTTCTCGTTGATGCGGAGGCTGCGAATCTCGGCCTGCTTCATGTCGATGGTCATCACGCACGAGGTGTACATGAAGCGGCGCAAGGCCTTCTTGTCGGTGGTGCTGGGCGTCACGGTCACCGTGCAAGTGTTGCCCTGCTTCTTCATCTGCACCGTGGCCATGCTGGTGAGCTTGGCGTTGGCATCGGCGGTGAAGAGACGGGTCAGGATGTCGCGCAACACCTCGAAGGGATTGTTGCCCGTATTGTTGGCCTTGACAGAACGCTTCTTTCCGCTCTTCACCATCGTATAGACGGTTCCGTCGGCCAGGAGCATATCCTTCGTGGTCTTGAACACCATGCTCTCCGTATTGGGCTTCTTATAGTAGAAATAGCCCTTGGTGACGGCATCCTGCGTCAGGGCTGCGTTGTGGCGCGTCATCGTGACATTGGCCGTCACGGTGGTGGCATTCTTGTATCGGGCCACTGCGGCCTTCTTCAGTTCGGCCTGCTGGGCCTGGATGCCGACGACAGCAAACATCACTGCCATCAAAAAAACAAATAGTCTCTTCATATCGGTTTATGTATAAAGTCCACCATTGATGGAAATCACCTCGCCTGTGATATATGCTGCACTTGGGGAGGCGAGGAATCCCACCAAGTCGGCCACCTCCTCGGGCTTGCCGAAGCGCTGAGAGGGTATCATCTTCTTCAGAGCGGCCACATCCAGGCCTTCCGTCATGTCTGTCTCGATGAATCCGGGAGCTACGGCATTCACCGTCACCTTCTTGCGTGCCACTTCCTGGGCCAGCGCCTTGGTGGCGGCGATGATGCCTCCCTTGGCGGCGGAATAGTTGGTCTGTCCGGGCAAACCCTTCATGCCGCTCACACTGGCCATGTTGATGATGCGGCCAAACTTGTGGATGAGCATGGGCTGGAGGAGAGCCTGGGTGACGTTGTAGAAACCGCTGAGCGTGGTGTCGAGCACACTGTGCCAGTCTGACTCCTGCATAAACACCAGGAGGGCATCGTGGCGGATGCCGGCATTGTTGACCAGCACTTCCACATACTCTTCGGGATGGGCGGCAGTCCAAGCCTCCAGGGCTGTCTTCACCTGATCGGCCCGGGCCACGTCAAACTGCAGCAGCTCTCCGTCGGTGCCTGCCTGGCGAACCATCTGGAGGGTGTTCTCCGCCTCAGTGGCATTGCTCACATAGTTGATGAGGATATGATAGCCCATGGTGGCGAGCTTCACACATACCGCCCTGCCAATGCCACGGCTACCTCCTGTCACTAACGCATACTTTTTCTGTGTCATATTCTTTTCTTTGCTGTTGTTTTATTGTTTTCCTATGATTTTCCATATTGCCTCCCTGCCTATCACTTCGGCACAGGTGTGGAAGGATGTCATCGTCACGCCATGCACTCCGTGCAGCATCAGGTTCTGCCCCGTGAGCAAGAGGTTGGGGATGGGGGTGCGGGGCGAGAGCACCGTGAGGAGCGGCAGGCGATAGTCTTTGCGCATGCCGTAGGCACTGCCCTGGGGAGTGAGGGTGTATTGGTGCCAGGTGAGCGGCGTGGAGGTATAGCACGAGGAATATTGCCTGATTTGGGGGAAGATGCGGGCGGCAAGGGCGATGCACTCGTCGGCCATCCGCTGCTTCATCTCCTCGTATTCCTTGCCTCGGTGGCCCACTTTCGTGGCGGTCATCCCCTCGAAAGGCTGCCATGCCATCGGGGTGAGCAAATCCACCTGACGGGTAAACTCGCTGCCGTCTTCGGGCACCCGGCAACTCACCAGCACTCCTTTCACGCCATCCGTAAGGTTCTCGTGCACCTGCCATACATCGTCGTGGTCGTAGATGTATTGGTTGTAGTTGAAATAGCGCAGGGTGTGGGCCGGGAAGGTGAGCGACACGGTGAACATGCCGAAGGAGTTTTCCAAGCCATGGATGCGACGGCGATATATCTTCTTCATCTTGCTGCTCTCCTTCACCAGGTCGCAGGTGGAGGCTGGATGGATGTCGCTAATAAACCAATCGGCCTCATACCGCTCGCCATTGCCGAGGACGGCGCAGGTGAGCCTTCCGTCGTTCTCCACCAATTCCTCTACCTTGGCACGGCAGATGATTTCGCCGCCTTGGCTCCGGATGCCTTCCACCAGCTTGTCTACAACCAGGGAGCCGTCGCCCCTGAGCCGCCAACTGCTCTCGATGAAGCTGCTGTTGCCGTGGAGAAAGCTGAAGAGCGGAAGGGTCTCCTTGCGAAGTTCCATCTTCAGCGATGTGCCGCTCAGCACATTCCTCAGCATCTGGCTGGAGAAATTCTTCGCCAGAAACTCCCAGGCACCGGTGGCCATCAGCGACCCTGTATAGTCGGGCTGCGTATAGCCGGGGGCAAGGGCATCGAGTTGCTCTGCTGCCGAACCGGCCAGGAGATTGGTATAGTGGCGCAGGCCTACCTGCTCGTCGGGAAACTCCTGCGTCAGGCTCTCCACAAAAGCGTCATAGCCCTGTGGCAGGGAAAAAGTTCTTTCCCCCACGGTCACTTTGTCGAAGCACTGCTTGTCGAGCTGATGCCAGGGAAGGTCTGTCAGGCCGAGAAACTTGAAGGCAGGATAGAGCGACTGTCCCTCGCCCAGGCCTCCCACATAGTGGAAGCCAGTGTCGAAGCACTGCCCCTTGCGCCGGTAGCTCTGCAGGCAACCGCCCGGCTGCACTCCCTGCTCCAGCACAAGCACATGCTTGCCGCTTCGGGCCAGGATATAGGCGCACTCCAGTCCGCCCAGTCCGCTTCCTATGATGATAACGTCGTATTTCATTCCTTATTCCTTATTTCTTTTTCCTGTTCATCCTTTCCCACACGGCGGGCTGCACCACATAGGAGAGAATCACTGCCGACACCAGTCCCACCAACGTGGCGAAGCCTACAGAACGGATGGCGGGATGCTGGGCGATGAGCATGGAGCTGACCGTAGTGATCAGGATGACGGCACTGAAGAAGATGGCCGTCTTGTGATAAGCCAGCAGCTTGTCGTCCTCTCCCCCACCGATGAGCCCGTTCATCACAAAGATGCTGTAGTCTACACCGATGCCGAAGATGAAGGTGGAGATGATGATGTTGATGAGGTTGAACCTCACATCGAAGAGGGCCATGGCCCCAAGCACTATCAGCCAACTGAGCAAGATGGGCATGAAGGCGAGCAGGGTGTTACGGATGTTGAAGCGAAGGCTCAAGAGCAACACGACAAACACAAAGGCCATAGACACCCACTGCAATACGTTGAAGTCTTCGTTCATGCCCACCAAGGTGTCGGTGGTATAATAATAGGTGTCGAGCACCATCAGATGGGGCACGGTGGCTATGGCGTCGCAGATGCGGTAATAGTCGCTGTTCTTGGCATGCACCGAGTCGTTGGCACAGCGCACGGAGGTGAAGCAGAGGTAGTCGCCTCCATAGGATTGCTCCATCAGCGTGGTCTGGTAGCCCTCGGGGATGATGCCTGCCTTGTAGAGAGGGTCGGGCTCATAGTCGCGGGTGGCATAGTCGAAGAAGGTGTCGAAGGCCTCGGGGTTCAGTCCGGCACCGGGAGCAGTGGCCTTGACAAGACTGCGCACACGGGCCAGCCTGTCGCCAGTCCAGAATTTCTTCCATGCCTCTATGCGCTGCTTCTGCACCTTGAGGGGCACGAATACCTTGTCGGTGTGGGTGTAGCTCTTCACCAGGCCGAGGGCTTGCAGCGAGTCGAGCTTGTGTTCAAGCACGGCAAAGTTCTCTATCGCCTCTTCCATGGTCTTGCCCGAGGCAGCAAAATATTTCGACTTGTCGCCCGTATAGGTCTTGTCGCGCAGCAAGTTTTCCGAATAGGTGGTGTTCTCCTCCTCATATCCCAGATTGTGCATGTCGGCATCAAACTGTGTTCCCCTGACGGCATAGGCTCCCACGCATACGATGACGATGAGGGCTATCACGGCCAAGAGGGGCTTGTTGCGGTGGAAGGGGTAGGCATTGATGCGGTCGATGAGGGCGAAAGCCACATTCTTCTTCTGTTGCTTCTCCCCCTTGCCCAACAGCTGCGGCAGGAACACAAGGCTGAAAAGCGTGGTTCCGGCAATGGCAAAGGCTGCGAAGAGACCGAAGTCCTGGAGCAGGGAGGTGTTGACGAAGAGGAGACCCACGAAGGAACCGATGGTGGTGAGACAGCCCAAGCACACGGGCTTCACCTGGTCGCGGAGCAGCTGCTCGGGGTCGCTGACATACTGATGGTGGGTCAACACATGGAGCACATAGCTCATGGCCACGCCCAGGATGATGGCTCCAATGCCAAGGGCGAGCAAAGAGAACTGCCCCTTGATGAAATACATCATCGTGAGACCGAACAGGGTGCCGAAAGCCACGGGCAGGAGCAAGAGGGGGAGCGTGTCCCAACGGCGGAAGCACAAGAGCAGGAACACGACCACCAGCAAGAGCGAACCGCCCACGGTATACACCAAGTCGTGCTTGATGGTGGTGGAATTATAGAAGCCGCTGGCCGGGGTGCCGTGATAGGTGATATGGACATCGGGGGCCGACACGGCAAACTCGGAGATGAGCTGGTTCATGTTCTGGAACAAGGCCGAACCCTGCCCCGTATTGGTAGAAGAGAAACGGGGAGTGAGGAAGGCCACGCACACCGAGGAGTCGGGCACGAAGAAATGTCCGTCTATCGTCCGGTAGCTGCCTGTGCCGCTGTCCAAGAGGGGTTTCATCTGGCGGGCCAGGAGATTGCGCAAGCCGATGGGATCGGCCTGGATGAGTTCGGGATAGGCAGAGCCAAACTCTCCCGTCATGTCCTCGCGGTTCTGCTTCATCTGCCGGGCCATGTGGGCGGGAGTAAGGAGCGTGTCGATGCCGGCATAGAGGGATGTGTCGATATAGGCTGGCAGATGTTCGCTCAGATAGTCGATGCCGTCGGGCATCAAGTCGTCGGAGAGACTGTAGAACACATCGCCGATGGCCCGGCTGGCCGAATCCTGCCTGCCGTCGCGGGCCACGAGCGAATCCACGAAGGCATCACACACCTTGGAGATGCGCTCGGTGGAGAGACCTTTTTTCCTGGCCTCGAAGAGGATAAAAGTCTTGTCCTTGATGCGGAGGTCGGCAAAGGCAAGCTTCATGCTGCCATCCTCGTTGCGGGATGACGGCATCAATTTGTTCAAGTCTTCCTCCAGGTGTATCTGCGACGAGAAATAGCCGCAGACGGCAAACAAGCCCACCATCGTGAGCCAGAACACGGGGCGATGGTGGCGGAAATAGCGGTAAATGCGGATGCAAAGGTCTGTCATAGGGTTGCTTCTCCTTTATAGTCTGTCATTTCTCCCTTGTATTCCATATAGACGTTGTCGGCATCGGAGATGGTTGCCACAACGGTACAGGTGGTATCGTCCTTGGGCAGAACGTTCACCTTCACATCGAGTTCCTTGCAAACCGCGGGGGTGGCAAGGGTGGTGAGGCGGCATTGCCTGACAAACGCGATGCGCAGCTGCCTTCCCGTAGACCTCTCAGCACACTCCTTGATGGTCTGTATGTTGCAAACACCCGGACAAACGGGATTGCCGGGGAAATGGCCTTGGTAGATGTCGCAGTCGGGGCGGAGGGCTATATGATAGGTAGCCGTGTTCTCGTCTTCAGACGCTACGTTCAAGACCGTATAATATTTTCCTTCAAGTTTCATTGAGTATCTTTTGGTTTTTAAGCTTTCACGCGTCGGGGGCAACGAAGATTTTCATCTGGGTCTCTGCCACCTTCTCTTCTTCCACACAGGTATGTGCCGACAACAAAGTGACGCCGTTCACCTCGGGGCCAAGACTGATGGTAGTGACCAGCTGCTCGCCCACCCTGGGACGGCGGTAACTGCGAAACTTCTTCACCTCGCCAATGTAGCCCACGGGCGGCTCTGTGGCTCCAGCCTCGATAGCCTTGTAGCCTGCGAAGGCCGAGGCCGACTGGGCGATATGCTCTATCACCCCGCTCTCCTCCATCGTGCCGTCGTCGGCAAGGAAGATATTACCGGGGCGGACGGTGAGGCAAGCCGAAGCCTGCTCACCCTCCACGCCCAGCAATTCGTCCACCATCAAGATGGGTTCCCGCTGGGGGATCAGCTGCTTGATAGTATGGGGCATCATTTATTTGGCCAGATGAGATTCGATGTAATCATACAGATTGTTGAAAGTCTGTATCTTAGGAAGCTCAGCCACAGGAATCACCACCTTGTAGGTCTGCTGTACCAATGCGATGAGGTCTACGAGGCTCAGGCTGTCGAGGCTCAAGGTTTCCTTGATGTTTGCTTCTGGGTCGAAGTCACTTGTCTCTACATCAAACTCTTCTGCCAACAGGCTGTTTACCTGTTCTACGATTTCTTCACGTGTCATAATTTATTGTCTTTATTGTTTTAAAAATGAATACTAGAGATTCTTCACGATGAGCGTGGAGTTGGTACCTCCGAAGCCGAAGGAATTGGAGAGGAACATGTCGAAATGGGCCTCCTGGCGCTCTGGCACGATGTGGAGGCAAGCGGTATCCTCATCGGGGTTCTCAAAGTTGAGGTTGGGGGCGATGAAACCATTCTTCATCATCAGGATGGAATAGATCACCTCGCTGGCTCCTGCCATCCACATCTCATGGCCGGTCTGGCTCTTGGTGGAAGTCACGGGCACGTTACGGTCGCCAAAGAGGCGGTAGATGGCCTGTGCCTCGCGGGCATCGCCGATATGGGTGGATGTGGCGTGGGCATTGATGTAGCCTATCTGGTCTACGCCGACACCGCTGTCCTTCAGGCAAAGCTCCAGAGAACGGGCTGGGCCGTCCACATTAGGTGTGGAGATATGGTCGCCGTTGCCGGAGAATCCCCAGCCCACTACCTCGGCCAGGATAGGAGCACCGCGCTTCACGGCATGCTCATACTCCTCCAGTATGAGGGTGGCTGCACCACCGCCGGGCACCAGTCCGTCACGGTCGCGGTCGAAGGGACGGCTTGCCTTGGTAGGCTCCGACTCTCTCACGGAGAACGACTGGATGCCGTCGAAGGCTGCCACACTGTACATATTGTTTTCCTGCGCACCACCGCATACCACGCAATCCTGCAATCCGTTGCGAATCAAGAGGGTGGCCAGGCCGATGCTCTGCGAACCGGAGGCACAGGCTGCCGAAGCGGTGAGGTTGATGCCACGGAGCTTGAAGAGGCAAGCCAGGTTCATCGTCACCGTGGAGTTCATCGACTGGAAGATGGAACCGCTTCCGCATGCCACCGTGCTGCCAAACTCACGAAACTTGTCGAGGGCACGCATCGTAGCCTCGGCCACGGAGTCGTTGCCATATACCAATCCCACTTCATGCTGCTCGATATAGTCGAGGTCGAGCTTGGCGTTTTCCAAGGCCTGCTTGGTGGCCATGTAGGCATACTGAGCCTCCTCGGGCATGAAATTGCGCTGGTTGCGAGGCACAAAAGGCTTGAGATTTGGTGTCGGAACATCGGTGCAAAGAGGAGAGCGGAAGCCCGCATCCTTGCGTTCCTGACTGAAAATCACACCACTCTTGCCTGCATAAAGCGAGTCGCGCACCTCGTCCAAGGTTACTCCCAGGCACGACCAGATGCCCATACCTGTTATTACTACTCTTTTCATATTATTCTGTTCTTTATATCTTATTTCTTTTATTCTACTCTATTCCATTTCCTTCACGTAGCATCTTCTGCGCTTCACGGGCTGGGGATTGAGCGGTTTCCACTGCGAGAGTTCCTTCACATTGTCTTCCAGCTGCGGCCCCGTCTCGGCCCATGTATAGCCCAGCTTTTGATAGACGGGTATCAAGTCGGCGAAGAAGAGGGCGTTCACGCCCAGTCCCTGATAGTCGGGATGCACACCGATGAGCAGCATCTCCGCCTTCTTCTCGTGCTTCCACTTCAGGGCCTTAATCAGATGATACCAGCCAATGGGGAAGAGGCGTCCCTTGGTCTTGCGCAAGGCATGCGAGAGACTGCCCATCGTGACGGCAGCACCCACCAGCTGGCCCTTGGAATTTTCGATGACCGGCACCATCCGCAAGTCAATCAACGGCACATAGCGCCTCACGAAGTCGTCTATCTGCGAGTCGGTAAACTCGGTGTAGCCGAAGAGAGGAGCGTAAGCCAGATTGAGCAAGTGGAAAATCTTCTTGCCATATCCCTGCTTGCAAATCTCCTTGACGGAGAGCTTTCTCACCTTCAGCCCAAACGTGTCTTGGGCATATTGGGCCACACGGGCATATTTCCGGGGCACCTCGTCGGGGATGTCCACTCGAATCTGTACCCAGTCTACCTCTTTCTTGAAGCCCAGGGCTTCCAAATGTTGCGGATAGTAAGGGGGATTGTAAATTGTCACCATAGACCCCATTTGGTCGAAGTCTTCCACAAGCATACCTTCCTTGTCAAAATCGAATATGCCGAGAGGTCCCTGGATATGGGTCATTCCCCTCTCCTTGCCCCACTCCGCCACTGCGTCGAGCAGAGCCTTTGACACCTGCATGTCGTCGACAAACTCGATAAGTCCGAAGCGCACATTGCTCGTTTTCCACTTTTCGTTGGCCCTTCGGTTGACGATGCCTGCCACGCGTCCCACGCAGTTCCCTGCCTCGTCGTAAGCCACAAAAGCCTGTATGTCGGAATATTCCAACCCTGCGTTCTTCTGTGGGTTAAACGTATCGCGGATGTCCGTATCCAAGTCTGGCACATACTGTGGGCAATCCTCATACAGTCGATGGGGCAGCTGCACGAAATCATCCATCATACGTTTGTTGTTTACCTTATTAATAATAATCTTACTATTTAGTACATTTTTGCCCATTGTTTATATTTTTGGCGCAAAGTTATAACTTTTTTGTTAAAAATGAGTGCTCTATTTTGCTTATTTTTTTTTCAGAACAAGAATTAAGGGGGAAAAAGAACAATTTCCTACCTATTTTGGACAGAAAATCTGTTCTTTTTTTCACTTTTGCTTGAGTGGTACGGCGGGGGCGCTAGGGGGCATTCTTGCTTGAGTGGTACGG
>CAVGLH010000091.1:0-9224 GCA_963630065.1 Bacteroides fragilis
GGTCTTGTCGCCGATAGGCAACTTAGCCATGTCGATTTCGCCACCGCACTCCTCCACCAACTCGGAGAGGCAGTTCAGGTGACCAGCCGAACCGTGGTCGTGGATACTCACCACAGGGTTCTCGTCGTTCTCCACGAGGGCACGCACCAGGTTGTAGGCACGCTTCTGCATCTCGGGGTTGGCACGCTGTACGGCGTTCAACTCGATTCCGTTGCTGTAACGGCCTGTATCTACGGAAGAAACAGAACCGCCACCGAGACCGATGCGATAGTTGTCGCCACCTACTACCACTACCTTGTTGCCCTTTTGTGGCTCACCTTTCTTATAGTCGCGCTTCTTGCCGTAGCCCACGCCACCGGCAAGCATAATTACCTTGTCGTAAGCATACTTCTCGCCGTTCTCCTCGTGCTCGAAAGTAAGCACAGAACCCGTGATAAGAGGCTGGCCAAACTTGTTGCCGAAGTCGGAAGCACCGTTGGATGCCTTGATCAAAATCTGCTCAGGAGTCTGGTAGAGCCACTTGCGCACTGGCATGATGTCTTCCCAGTCACGCTCCACGTCGCTCTTGCCGTTGTCATCCTTCAAACGGGGATAGGCAGTCATATAGCAGGCAGTACCGGCGATAGGCCATGAACCTACGCCACCGCCCATACGGTCGCGAATCTCACCGCCCGTACCCGTAGCGGCACCGTTGAAAGGCTCCACGGTGGTAGGGAAGTTGTGGGTCTCAGCCTTGAGGGAGATAACGCTCTCGATGTCCTTCACCTGGAAGAAGTCGCTCGTGGTCTGGTCGGCAGGAGCAAACTGCTCGATGACGGGACCCTGTGAGAAAGCCACATTGTCCTTATAGGCAGAGAGAATCTTGTTGGGGTTCTCCTGGGTGGTCTTCTTGATCATGCTGAAAAGAGAAGACTCCATCTCCTTGCCGTCGATGATAAACTGACCGCCGAAAATCTTGTGGCGGCAGTGCTCGGAGTTGATCTGGGCAAAACCGAAAATCTCGCTGTCGGTGAGCGGACGGCCGTTCTCCTTCTCCAGCTTGTGGAGATAAGCCATCTCGTCCTCGCTGAGGGCAAGGCCTTCCTCCTCGTTGTACTTTTCGAGGTCATCCACGTACTTGATGGGTTCCGGCTGGTGGTTGACGGTGAACACCTCCTGGTCGATGCCGTTGTACATACGCTGCAGCATCGGGTCGTGGTCGGCATCCTCGCTGTCTACGGGGAAGTACTCCTCAATACGCGAAATGCCGTCAAGACTCATGTTCTGAGTAATCTCAACGGCATTCGTACTCCAAGGAGTAATCATTTCACGGCGTGGGCCCACGAAGAAGCCCTGCAACTGCTGGGCATCCTCTAACGTTGCGTCACCATAAAGCCAACAAAGTTCATTGATTTCGTCCTGAGAAGGCTTGTGGTCGATCTCGGTCGCAATCACACTCTTAGATGGAGTTCTGAAAAAAAGAATCATATTGTTTTCTCTTTTTTATTTGTTAATGTATTCGTTTTTTTTCGGTTGCAAAGGTAATACAATTTGGGGGAAGAACAAAATAAATAATGCATTTTTAAACAAGTATAATCTTAAAAAGGTGATAAAAAGCAGATTAGAGGTTAAAATTCCATAAATGGAGTAGACAAATGACGAAATTTGGGGTCTTTATTACTAACTTTGCAACGGAAGTGGCGTGGTTTTCGATAACCACGAAAACAAAATAGGTTTTGCTAACAATGATTAATAACCGAAATTTTAAAAAAATGTAATGGATATGAAACAGAAAAAGATTTTTGCAATGGTATTGATGGCAGCCGCCTTGATGGTGACGAGCTGCGCTAGTAAGAAGGATCTTCAGAATTGCCAAAATGAGAATAAAGAGTTGACTGCCAACTATCAGTCGGCCAAAGAGAAGCTAGCTGCCGCTGAGGCTCGCCTTGCTGCACTTCAGGACCAGCTGTCGGGCACGCAGAAGGACTATGCCAAGCTCCAGAACTCGCTCGACAAGAGCCTCACCAATGCCAACCAGAATAACGTGAGCATCGAGAAGCTCGTAGACCAGATTAACGAGAGCAACCAGTATATCCGCCACTTGGTGGAGGTGAAGAGCAAGAGCGACTCACTGAATCTCGTGCTCACCAACAACTTGACCCGCTCCTTGAGCAAGGAAGAGATGAAAGAGGTGGACGTACAAGTGTTGAAGGGCGTGGTTTACATCTCGCTTGCCGACAATATGCTCTACCAGAGCGGTAGCTACGAGGTGAACAGCCGTGCGCAGGAAACCTTGAGCAAGATAGCCAAGATTATCACCGACTACAAGGACTACGACGTGCTCATCGAGGGCAACACCGACAATGTGCCAGTGAGCACTACCAGTGCCAAGATGAAGAACATCCGCAACAACTGGGACCTCTCTGCTCTCCGCGCATCATCCGTGGTTCAGTACTTGCAGGATCATTTCGGTGTGAATCCTAAGCGTCTCACAGCAGGTGGCCGCGGTGAGTACAACCCTGTGACCAGCAATGATACAGAGGTGGGCAAGCAGCGCAACCGCCGCACGCAGATTATCATCACTCCTAAGCTCGACCAGTTTATGGACTTGATCGACAAGGCACCTGAGGAGAAGTAAGGGGGAAGGAGAAGTTCAGAAATTTTAAATTATAATTAAGTGAAGGGATGCCGTCGTAGCTGATGGCATCCCTTCCTTTTATGCAAAGGTTTGGCATTCGTGTCTTTCTATAAATGAGCAACAAAAAAGCCTTGCATCGCTCTCTCCGCGGAGAGAGACGGATGCAAGGTTTCGAGTATGAAAAGTTTGTTCAATTATTTCTTTTCTTTTGCCAGCGCCTCAGAATAGAGCTTGAAGAAGTCTACATTGAGGAGCATACTGATATGGTAGAGCATGCCTGTGTCAATGGAAGATCTGCCATATACCTTATAAATGTTGGTGCGGTGGCAACCCAATTGCTCGGAAAGCCAAACCGAAGTTTTGCCTTGGCGCTTCAATTCTTGTTTGATGTGCTCGCCAATAACCAAAGTTGTGTTTGTTTTACCTTTCATAATCCTTAAATACTTTATACTTACGCTTATGTTTTGAATTTGTGTGCAAATATAGCAAGAAAGTGCCATATGAACAAGAAAACTTGTAGCTTTTTCCGTGACATCTAGTTAAATTTTGTCATAAAAGGCCGTTCTTTATCTTTTTTTATGAAAAAACGACCGATGTAATGAAAATGTAATCAGATGTAATTCGTATTACAATGGAAATATGTTAACTTTGCCGCAGATTTCTAAATAACAAGACATGGAAGAGAAAAATATTAAAATCTTGGTGGTCGACGACGAGCAAGACTTGTGTGAGATTCTGAAGTTCAATTTGGAGACGGAAGGTTACCTGGTGGAAACTGCCAACTCTGCCGAGGAGGCGCTGGAGGGTGATGTGACTGGCTACAATCTACTCTTGCTGGATGTGATGATGGGAGGCATGAGCGGATTCCAGATGGCGCGGCAGCTCAAGGACAATCCGCTGACGGCTCATATACCTATTATATTCCTTACCGCCCGCGACACGGAGAACGACACGGTGACGGGATTCAACCTGGGGGCCGACGACTATATCTCCAAGCCTTTCTCCATCCGTGAGGTGATGGTGCGTGTTCGTGCTGTCTTGCGCCGCACCGGCGATCAGAAAGGCAAGGCCGACGAACCCAAGCTGATCAGTTACCAGGGCTTGGTGCTCAATCTCGACAAGAAGACGGTGAGCATCGACGGAGAGAACGTGCCGTTCACCAAGACCGAGTTTGAGTTGCTCCATCTCCTGCTGGAGGAGAAGGGCAGGGTGTTCTCCCGCCAGGAACTCATCGACAGGGTGTGGCCCAAGGACGTGTTGGTGCTCGACCGCACGGTGGATGTCAACATCACCCGTATGCGCAAGAAGATAGGCAAGTTTGCCAAGTGTATCGTCACTCGACTGGGCTTCGGATATTATTTTGACGCTTGAAATGTAAATGGGTTAAAGATTGGATGAATCATGTTCAAAATTAGCAACGTAGGCAGAAAACTCTATGGCGGCGTGCTGGCGGTATTCCTGGTGTTTGCCGTCAGTTTCATCGTGTTTCAGCAGAACCGCGAAAAACAGTACAAGATAAGCATGCTCACCCTCAAGCTGGAGGGCTACAATGAATTGCTCGCCCAGGACCTGCAGTTGTCGCGCTACCACGGCGTGATGCTAGGAGTGGACAGCGTGAAGAACGGCGTCAGGGTGTCGAAGGAAAAACTGAAAGCATTTGTGAAGGCGCATGAGAGCAAGTCGCTGCGCCTCACCTTGGTGCGCCCCGACGGCAAGGTGATCTTCGACAACATGAGCGACGACTATGCCCATTTCCCCAATCATGCCAAGCGCACTGAGATAGTGCAGGCCATGAAGCAGGGGGTGGGGGCCAGTGTGGAGCGACAGTCGAAGATGCTGAAGCACGACTATTTCTACGTGGCATCTTATTTCCCCCAGAACCAGCTCATCATCCGCACGGCGTTGCCCTACAACAACGACCTCGTGAAATCGCTGCAGGCCGACCAGCATTACATCTGGTTTGCCCTGGTGGCCATCGTCTTGCTCACCATCCTGCTCTACCGTTTCACTTCGCGTCTGGGCAAGAACATCTCCAAGCTGAGCCTCTTTGCCTATAAGGCCGACCACAACGAGAGTCTCGATGTGGTGGATCTCGCCTCCTTCCCCAACGACGAACTGGGCGAGATAGCCGAGCGCATCATCAAGATGTACAAGCGCATCCAGACTACACGCAAGGAGCAGGACATCCTGAAGCGGCAGCTCACGCAGAACATTGCCCACGAGCTCAAGACTCCCGTGGCCAGCATCCAGGGATATCTGGAGACCATCCTCGACAATCCGCACATCAATGAAGAGACGAAGGCGCAGTTCCTGCAGCGATGCTATGCGCAGAGCGAGCGTCTCACCTCCCTTCTCCACGACATCTCCACGCTCAACCGCTTGGACGATGGTGCCGACATGATCGACTTCGAGGCGGTGGACATCACGCAGATGGTGGGCGACATCATCCGTGAGACGGCTTTGACCCGTGAGGAACGGAAGATGACGTTCAGCAACAAGTTGCCCGAGCGCATCGTGGTGAAGGGCAACCGCAGTTTGCTCTACAGCGTGTTCCGCAACCTCACCGACAATGCCATCGCCTATGCCGGCGAAGGTACCACCATTTCGCTATCTGCCAAGGAGTTGGGCAATAAATGGCATTTCATCTTCTCGGATAATGGTCAGGGTGTTCCGTCCGAACATCTGCCCCGTCTCTTCGAACGCTTCTATCGTGTAGACAAGGGGCGCAGCAGGAAGATGGGTGGCACGGGGCTGGGGCTCGCCATCGTCAAGAATGCCGTGCTCCTGCATGGGGGCACCATCAGAGTGAACAATCAGCCCGAAGGTGGCTTGAAGTTTGAGTTTACCATCAAGAAATAGCCACGAAACGCTTTTTTGCGGTTTCGTGGCTGAGTTTTGTTATTGGATGGTTCCGTCTTGTGTCAATGTTGTCGTGCATGTCTTTTTAGCCATTTCCGTTGACAAGAGGTTTATAAATGCAAACACGGAACTGAATGAAGAGGGCTTTACCAGTATGCTTTGTACGTCTACTCCAGAAGCAAATAGAGGTGTGGCTTTGATAGTTTGCGAATTGGCATCCTTGGTTTCTGCGGAAACTTTGAAGCCTGCTCCAAGAATAATATCTTCTTCAGTCCCGAGGGTCAGCTGGGTGGAGTCCTTTGGAGTAATTTCCACATGGGCTTTGACTGATTGTGGAAAACTGTTGATATCAATAGTTTTTGAGGCCTCGAAAGCAGTATTTTCACTTGTATTAGTAGCCGATTTCCAGTCGCTCTTGCTTATCTCGACAGACTTTTCCTCACCATTGATGGTGTATACGAACTTGACGTCGGCGTACTTTGGCAATGCTTCGGTGGCATAGCAAGTCATGGTCACTTTTCCACTCTTGGCGGTTTTTGCAGTCTGCGTGCTGTCGTCTTTGCTGTCGTTGCTGCTGCACGCTGTGAAGATACCCATGGTTGCAAAGGCTGCCACCATCATTGTTGCTTTCAAATTTTCTATAATCTTTTTCATAATCAATGTTTTTTTTAATTGTTGTTATTTGTTATTTCTGCTGCAAAGGTAATCATTTCGTGGAAAGTAGGCAAGTAAAACGCTCTTTTTTTTCGAAATCATGCGATTTTAAAACCTGCCTTTTCTTGTCGGTTTCCAAAATGTTGTTTTCTCCTTAATATATTATATAGTGATTTTTTTCGGCCATTTTATTCGTGTTTCTCGAATATTAGTATTAATTTTGCCCCACATTTTATAAATATATGGCAGAAAGAATGAATCAATTTACGAGCATTATCGCCGCCCAGCTCAATCTTCGCGAGCAGGTGGTCGAGAATACATTGCAGTTGCTCGAAGAGGGCTGCACCATCCCCTTCATCTCCCGCTATCGCAAGGAGAAGACGGGCAATATGGACGAGGTGAACATCGAGGCTATCGCACAGGCCAACGAAAAACTGAAGGAGATGGCCAAACGAAAGGAGACCATCCTGAAGACCATCGACGAACAGGGCAAGCTGACCGACGAACTGAAGAAGCGCATCGGGCAATGCTGGGATGCCACCGAACTGGAAGACATCTACCTGCCCTTCAAGCCGAAGCGCAGAACCCGCGCCCAAGTGGCCCGCGAGGCTGGCCTGGAGCCCTTGGCCCAGCTCATCCTCCTTCAGGTGGAGAGCAAACCCGAGCAGGCCGCCAAGAAATTTGTGGGCGACAAGGTGAAGGATGTGGAGGCCGCCCTGCAGGGCGCCAAGGACATCATCGCCGAAACCGTGAGCGAGAACGAGTGGACCCGCAACTCCGTGCGCCAGTGTTATCGCCGTGGAGCCGTCATCACCTCGAAGGTGGTGGCGAAGAAGAAGGATGAGGAGGAGGCTCAGCGTTTCTCCGACTATTTTGAATTCTCCGAGCCGCTGAAGAAATGTTCTTCCCATCGCTTGCTGGCCATGCGCCGTGGCGAGGCCGCCGGATTTCTGCGTGTCGGCATCTCCGCCGACGATGATGAGTGTATCGCCCGGTTGAGGCAGCGCTATGTGCGTGGCAACGGCAAGGCTTCGCGCCTGGTGGCCGAGGCCGTGGACGATTCGTTCAAGCGACTGGTGAACCCCAGCATCGAGACCGAGTTTGCCGCCCTCAGCAAGCAGAAGGCCGACGAAGAGGCCATCGTGGTATTCGCCGAAAACCTGCGCCAGCTCTTGCTTGCCGCCCCTCTCGGGCAGAAGCGGGTGATGGCTGTAGACCCAGGCTTCGCCAACGGTTGCAAGACTTGCTGCCTCGATGCCCAGGGCAATCTCATCCATCACGAAATCGTCTTTCCCCATCCTCCCCGCAACAAGCGCAGCGAGGCCACTGCCGCCCTCCAGCGTATGGTGAAGATGTATCAGATAGAGGCGATGGCCGTGGGCAATGGTACGGCAAGCCGCGAGACGAGCGACTGGCTGCACTCCATCGATTTCGTGCATCCCGTAGACATCTATGTGGTGAGCGAGGACGGAGCCTCCATCTATTCGGCTTCGAAGATAGCCAGGGATGAGTTTCCCGACGAGGATGTCACGGTGCGTGGAGCCGTGAGCATCGGCCGCCGCTTGATGGACCCTCTCGCCGAACTGGTAAAAATCGACCCGAAGAGCATCGGCGTGGGACAGTATCAGCACGATGTAGACCAGACGCAGCTCAAGAAGAGTCTCGACACGGTGGTGATGAGTTGTGTGAACTCAGTGGGAGTCAACCTCAATACGGCCTCGCAGCATCTCCTTACCTATGTGAGCGGTCTTGGCCCTACGTTGGCCAAGAACATCGTGGAATATCGCCGTGAGAACGGAGCCTTCGCCTCCCGCGCGCAGTTGAAGAAGGTGCCTCGCCTGGGTCCTTCGGCCTTCGAGCAGTGTGCCGGTTTCCTCCGCATCCCTGGAGCCAAGAATCCTCTCGACGGCACCGCTGTTCACCCCGAGCGCTATGCCCTCGTAGAGCAGATGGCGAAAGACCAGGGGGTGACAGTGAAGCAACTCGTAGACGACAAGGCTCTTCAAAAGAAGATAGACATCAGGAAATATGTCACCGCCGAGGTGGGAATGCCTACCTTGACCGATATTATGGCGGAGCTCGACAAGCCCGGCCTCGATCCTCGCGGAAAGGTGGAGAAGTTTGAGTTCGACGCTGGCATCAAGGAGATTGGCGACTTGCAGGTGGGCATGGTGGTGCCGGGCATCGTGACCAACATCACCAATTTCGGTGCCTTCGTCGACATAGGTGTCCACAACGACGGCCTGGTGCATATCTCCCAGTTGGCCGACCGTTACGTGAGCGACCCCAACGAGGTGGTGAAGCTGCATGAGCACGTGATGGTGAGGGTGGCCGACGTAGACATGAAGCGCAAGCGTATCGCCCTGTCGATGAAAGGAGTGAAATGATGATGGACGATAGTTTACAGTATAAAGGTGATGCTCTCTCAGACGGGAGCATCACTCGTGATTGCGTCGAGTCGGCCTATTGCTTCATCCATCAGAAGTTGCGTGTCTATGAGTTCTCCACCAATCCCACGCAGCGGGACGACATCGAGTATGCCATCGCCCAGTATGTGGAGGGCATGAATCCTTCCCTGTATCAGCTTTTGGCCAAGGGCCGGAAGGATTTCTTGCTCGACCATACCCGGTTTGAGGCAGACATGCGTGAGGCGCAGGCCAGATTGGAGCCGCTTACAGCAGTTTGATTCTCGCAGGAAAAAAGTTTTTTCTTGAAAAATCTGCCATCTGTCACCAATCAGAACTTAATATTCTTTGTATCAATATTTTAGCTTGGTGGCAGATGAAAGATAGTGTACAGAATCTGCCACCAATCTGCCACCTTTTTGGCCAATCTGTCACCTTTTTCGGCGATTTTTGATGGGAATTCTGCTTTTGTCCATCGCAAAAATAGCCTATAGTATTTGATGTTGTCAAGAAAGAATCGGGGGGCGTCTCGCAATGCATGCCGACGCACAGAATGGTGCATTGGGAGATACGGCGAGTTTCATCGGGAGAAACTGTGAGTTCCAAAGTGACGATAGCGCTGTATCGGTACCAAGCGTAGCGGTGTAATCGGTACCATGCTATCACTGCAATCGGTACCGCTTGTATCG
>CAVGLH010000092.1:0-2937 GCA_963630065.1 Bacteroides fragilis
CGAGCCACTGTCCGTCTCTCTGGAACACCTCACGCTCGTGGGTGAAGTAGAGCGACGGCATCGGAATGTTCTCCAGGAAGATATACTGCCAAACATCCATCTCCGTCCAGTTGGAGATGGGGAACACGCGGAAGTGCTCGCCCATGTTCTTGCGGCCGTTGAAGATGTTCCACAACTCGGGGCGCTGGTTCTTCGGGTTCCACTGTCCGAACTCGTCGCGATGGCTGAAGAAACGCTCCTTGGCACGCGCCTTCTCCTCGTCTCTTCGGGCACCGCCGATGGCGGCGTCAAACTTATATTGCTCCAGGGTGTCGAGCAGGGTGGTGGTCTGCAGCTTGTTGCGGCTGGCATAGTAGCCGGTCTCTTCCTTCACGCGTCCCTTGTCAATACTCTCCTGTACGCTACCCACAATCAGTTCTGCGCCCAGCTCTTTCACCAGGTCGTCGCGATACTGAAGGGTCTCGTCGAAGTTGTGCCCTGTGTCGATATGCAGCAGTGGGAACGGAATCTTGGCAGGATAGAAAGCCTTGTATGCCAGATAGGTTACCACGATAGAATCCTTGCCACCGGAGAAGAGGATGACCGGACGCTCGAACTGGGCGGCGACCTCGCGAAGCACGTAGATCGACTCGGCCTCCAGTTCCTTGAGATGCTTGATAGTCTTGTTGTCCATATCTATTCCTTTTTTTTTGTTATTATTTTCGGGTGCAAAGGTACTGCGATTTCGGGATGTGGGCAATACCACATGGGGTGTAAAAACTCTACCACAAGGGGGGTAGGCACGTACCATATGTTTGGTATGGAATGGGGGAAGGACAAGGATTTCTCACAAAATATAATAATATATGTGGAAAGTTTTGGTTGTTATGGGATAAAGTTGTACCTTTGTCATCGTTTTGAGAAATCCTTCATCAACATAATGTCGCAACAAAATGGATTATACATTATATAAAAACTCGCTGGGGCTCGCCCTGACGCTGATGCTCTTTTTCGCCATTTATTTCTTTATGGCAAAGACTCCCGACAAGCCCATCTTCGCCAACTACAAGCGTTCGCGCCGCCTGATGGGAGTGGCGCTGCTCGTGTTGGCGGCCAACTATTCCGTACATCTCTTTGTGGGCTTGCGCTTCAAGAGTCAGGATGCCGCCATCCTGATGAATCTCTCCACCTATTTCTTGTCCTACTGGCTCTTTGCGTCGGCCCTGGTCACATTGCTCAACCGTTTCTACATCACCGTCCGCCGTTTCGTGAGAAACATCGTCTTTTGGCTGCTGTTCACCGTTCTGGCCTGTGGCGTACTCTTTGGCTTTCCCCATGGGGGAGTGAGCAGGGTAGTGGGCGTTGCAGCCCTTGCCACTTGTCTGTTCTGCTATGGTGTCTACCTCTCCTGGCGCATCATCAGAACCTATCGCCGTGCCGTGCGTCTCTTCGACGACACCCATTCGGAGAACATCGCCGCCTACATCCGCTGGATGTCGATATTCACGTGGTGGGCGGTCATCTATGGCGTGTGCTGTGGACTGCTTACCTTCCTGCCCGACGATTATGTGTTTCTTTGGATATTGTCGTCCGTCCCCTTCTACATCTATCTTTATTGCTCCTATATGAACTACCTGCTCTTTTACGAGCAGGTGGAGAGCATCCTTGAGACCACTGAGCCTGAAGACTTGAAGCAGGTGGAGGAAGAAGTCAGCAAGCATCCCGCTTGTGCTACAGGGGATGGGATGTCGTCCGGCAGTCCTAATTATTATTCTGCGATAGAGCAGAGCGTGAAGGATTGGCTAGCTGGAAATGGCTTTACCACGCCTGGCATCACCATCGGGGACGTGGCTGTGGAGTTGGGCACCAACCGCACCTATCTCTCCGCCTATATCAAGCAGACCTTTAGTATGTCGTTCCGCGAGTGGATTGCCAGCCTTCGCATTGAGTATGCCAAGAAACTCTTCACCGAAGCCCCTCAGATGACAGTATCCGAGGTTTGCGAGTCGACAGGTTTCCTCTCGCAGAGCTATTTCGTGAGGATATTCACCGGGCGCGAAGGTGTCTCGCCGTCGAAGTGGAAGAAGATGGTGTCTTGATATCTGCCGTCGTTGCATGTATTTTGCAAGAAGAGTTTTTTATAAATATTCCTTGGGGCTGATAAGAAAAAGTAGGATTTTCTTGCCAGTCCCGATTCTTTTTGCTATCTTTGCCGCGTCACATTTAAAAAGAGGAGAATATGAAATATCTGGATCCCAAGGCCGACTTGACCTTCAAGAAGATTTTCGGCAAGCACCCCGACTTGCTGGCAAGCCTTCTCAACGCATTGTTGCCGCTTGGCGAGAACGAGCAGATACGCCGCATCAAGTATCTGCCCACAGAACTCGTGCCCGAGCTGTACCTGCACAAGAACTCCATCGTGGATGTGCTCTGTGAGGACGTCAAGGGCAGGAAGTTTTGCGTGGAGATGCAGATGGAATGGAGCAACTCCTTCAAGCAGCGCGTGCTCTTCAACGCCTCCAAGCTCTACGTTACCCAGGCCATGAAGAAGGAGAAATACAGCGAACTGCAACCCGTGTATTCCCTCAATCTCGTGAACGACATCTTCGAGCACGACATGCCCGACCGCTTCATCCACAACTACCGCATCGTACACGACAAGGACAGCAACAAGGTGATTGACGGTCTGCACTTCACGTTCATCGAACTGCCCAAGTTCACGCCCCACAGCATTGCCGACAAGCGCATGATGGTGCTCTGGCTCCGCTTCCTCACTGAGATAGACGCCAATACCCAGGAAGTTCCTTCCGACCTGCTCAACGACCCTGCCATCAGCAAGGCGCTGGAGGAGGTGAAGGTTTCTGCTTTCAGCGAAGATGAGCTGCGGGCCTACGACAAGTTTTGGGACAGCGTGAGGGTGGAGAAGACCCTGCAGCACGACAGTTACCAAGAAGGCCG
>CAVGLH010000092.1:3001-9070 GCA_963630065.1 Bacteroides fragilis
GAGGGCCGTGCTGCGGGAGCCAACGACGAAAAGGTGGCTACGGCAAAACGCATGCTTTCCGCCGGTTTCACTCCCGAGCAAGTTGCCGTCGCCACCTCGTTGAGCGCAGGCGATGTGGAAAAGTTATTGTAGGGGAGGGTGGGGGCTCCCCCTTTTGGACAATCATATTTTCCTGTCCGCTCATGCCGGATACACTTCGATGTGGCTGCTGCCGGAGTGGCCGTTCTTGATGATTCTTATTTGTGTGGTGATACGCTCGCTCATCGTATCGGTATGGCTGATGACACCCACTTTCTTGCCTTGCGAGCTTTGCAGCATGGCGAGGGAGTCGATTACCGTGGCGAGGGTGTCGGGGTCGAGCGTGCCGAATCCCTCGTCGATGAACAGGTTCTCGAAGGAGATGTTGCGGGAAGACAAGGCCGACAAGCCCAGGGCCAGGCCCAGACTCACGATGAAGGTCTCGCCGCCCGATAGGGAGGTGGTGTCGCGGATGTCGTCGGCACGGTCGTGGTCGATGACTCTGATGCCCAGGGAATGCTTCACCTGTTGCAATTCGTAGCGGCTGTTGAACTTCCTGATTTCCTGGTTGGCATGGGCTATGAGGAAACTGAGCGTATAGCACTGGGCTATCTTGCGCAGCGTCTTGCCGTCTGCCCCGATGGCATCCGTGATGGCGGTCCAGTCGTCCTTTTCTTGCGTGGCCAGTTTCAGGGCACCGGCCTTGTCGCCGAGTTGCTTGAGGGCTTCCCGGTGGTTCTGCATCTTGGCGTTGGCGGCAATCAATTCGTTGCGCTGGCTTCTCGACCTAACTTCCTCTTGGGCTGACAGAAGCTCCTCGCGGGTATTGGCTGGCTGGTGGACCAGATGTTCCTCGTGTGTCTTGACGGCGTTTTGGTAAAGGGCGGTGGCGGAAGCCACGGCTTTCTCCTTCTCGTCCTTCTCCCGGCGAATGGCGTTCCAGTTTTCGGTGGAGTGGAGCATTTCTCCGATCACTTTTCTGTCGATGTCCTTGCCATATTCCTCTATCCAATGATTAAGCTCCGACTCCTTCGCTTGCAGGTTTGCTTTCGTGGATGTGCTCTGGTTGAGCAGTTCCTGGTGCGCACCTTTTGATTGGGCAAGCTCAGCTTGCTGTTTGCCGATGCTTTCGTTCTGGCTGTCTACTGCTTTTTGGCCTGCATCCTTGGCTTTCGTGAGCTGTTTTTCTACTGCGTCGGGTTCCTCTCCCTTCAGAATCAGCCTGTATTGCTCTTCCAGTTCCTCCATTTTCTTCTTGGCCTTGGCCCATGCCTGGCTGGCTTTCTCGCAAGCCTCTTCCTTGCTCTTTTGCTGCGAAATGAGGTTTTGCGTCAGTGCCTTTTGCTCCGCTAGCTTTGTGGCGCAGCTTGATGCTTTTTCTTGGGCGTTGGCCAATAAGGATGCAGCCTTGCTTTCGTATGCAGCCTCTTCCCTGATGGCCTTGTCCTTGACCTGTGCCAAGCGTTCCGTCTCTTTCAGAATCCGGTTGAACAGGCTCAGCTTTTGGGTCGCTTCTTTCGCCTTGGCGGCATAGATGGGCAGGAGTGATTCCAGTTTCGCCTTTTCCTTCGGAATCGCCGGATACTGCTCTGTGAGTGTCTTCCATTCCCCTTCGCCATCGGCGATTTCCTGCAGCAGTTTGGTTTGTCGCTGCTGTAGGGTATGGATTTCACCATCGTTGCGCATTCTTTCGCCCGAGAGTTTCTTCTCTTGCGTTTGCTGCTGTCTGAGTGTTTCCTCTTTGGCCTGGATAAGTTGCGAGAGTTCGGTGGCGGCTTCCTCAAACAGTTTGTTGTCTGTATGGTAAGGGTGTGAGGTGCTGCCGCATAGTGGACAAGGCTTGCCTTCCGCCAGGTTGGACCGGTGGGTCTCCCATTGTTCGCTTGCCATCAGCGTGTAGGATTTCCTCAGCGTACGGGTCTCTTTCTCCAGGGCTTCGATGGTCAACTTGCCTATGGCCTCGTCTATCTCGGCGTTTTTTTTGCCCAAGGCCTGTATTCTTTCCTCGTTCTTCTGCTTTTCTTGCGTGGCCGCGTCGAGGCGGTCCACTGTCTTCACGGCTTGCTGCACGTCTTGCAGTTTCCGGTCGGCTTCTGACTTGTCGGTCTGCAGTTGCTCTATGCTTTGCCCCGTGGTCTTTTCCTTTTCGGCTTCCAGCGTTTTCTCGGCGGCCTGTGTCGCCTGCGAGAGTTGTAGCTTCTGCTTCTCTATCTCGGCTTGGGTGGCTTGGAGGGCCTTGTTGGCTTGCTCCGTTTCCACTGTCCAATTCTGGATGTTTCGGGCGTTTTCGGCCGTCTCCTTTTGGGCGGTTTGTCTTTCCCTCTTGGCCAGTTTCAGGGTCTCTTCCTTTTCCGTCAGGTTGGGCCTTGCCGCTTCCATTCTTGTTTTCAGCGCCCTTGCTTCTGCGATGAGGGGCTGTGCGCTGTCCAATTGCTCTTGTGCCTTGGCTGCGGCTTCCTTCAGAAGGGTGAGTTTTCGGCTGCTCTCTTCGATGGCCGCTTCTTTTCTTCTGATGGTCGCTTCCGATTTCTGGATATTGTCTTCCTGCTCGCGGATGCTTTGCGCCTGTCGTTCCACTTCTTGCAGGATGCCTACGGCAGGCAGAAGTTCGTCGTGCAGCTGGAGGCGTTGTATGCTGGCTTGCATATTCCTCACGGCATCGATGGCTCGCTCCATATCGGCTTGGCATACAGCGGTTTGTTTCGTTTGCTTGTCGCTTTCTTCATACCATTGCAGTTGCTTGGTGATGGATTGCAGTTGGGTGTCGAGCTCCTTTTCCGCTTGCTCCAGCCGGGCGATTTCTTCTTGCAGCAAAGACAGCTCTTCGTCGCTGAGCAGGTGCTGCCTTACCGCCTCTACCGAGGCAGCCATCTGGTTGTAGGCATCTACGGCCTGGTCTTTCGAACGCTTGATTTCCGAGGCGATATGCGTATAGGTTTCCTCGCATCCGATGAGCTTTTCCAGCAGTTCGTACCTCTCGGTCTCTTTCGCTGTCAGGAAGTTGGCAAACGAGCCTTGGGCGATGAGCACGGTGCGGAGAAACTGGTCGTAGTCGAGACCGATGATGTTGGGCAGCTCGTTCCAGTCGGCTTCCTCCTCGTTGGTCAGGTCTGCTCCGTCAGCTCCCTGCTTCCCGTTTCTTGTGATTTTATAGAGGCAAGTCCTGGCGTTTTCGTAGCGCACCCTTTGAAATCTGACGTGCCATTCCGCCCGATAGACGCAGCCGTTGTTGGCGAGGAAGGTGAGCTTGCTGTAGCCTTCTTTCTTGCCACGGGTCAGGATGTTGCGGCTGTCGGTGGGGACCAGGCGGTTGCTTTCGCCGTCATCCGTGGTGCCGTATATTTCGATGCCCTGGTTCCTGTCACCTTTCTTCTTGGGATAGCGGGGGGCACGGTTGTAGAGGGCGAGGCAGATGGCATCGAGTAGGGTTGATTTGCCGCTGCCCGTCGGACCCACGATGCTGAAGATGGTGCTCTCGCCCAGGGCACCTTCTTCAAAGTTGATGACCTCGCCGCCCTGTTTGTCAAGCGATGCGAGGTTGAGTATTTCGAGTTGTAGGAATTTCATACTGATAGTGATGTTAATAAGTCGGAAAGCATTTTCTCCTGCCTTTCGTTCATGGGGGCGTTGTGCCTGATGGCGAAGGCTTCC
Organism: Bacteroides fragilis; assembly: GCA_963630065.1. GTDB lineage: Bacteria > Bacteroidota > Bacteroidia > Bacteroidales > Bacteroidaceae > Prevotella > Prevotella fragilis_A. The sequence continues at coordinate 6,671 of CAVGLH010000092.1, forward strand.
TTCAGCGTGTCGAGGGGAGGGCGGTTTACGATGTCTTCGATGCTCGTGATGCGCTCAGAGCCTTGGATGGTGGAGAGGTCGAGCTGCGGGATGATGCGCTGTATCTTGCAGAGCACGGCATCCTTTTCGTTGACGAGATTTTCCAGTTTCTTGATGTCGTCGTTCGACAGTTTCTCCTGCTTCACCTTCAGCATCACGTAGTCGAAGTGGTCGCTCAGTTCGCCGTTCACTCTTTCAGAAAGCTCCGAGTTGATGAGTTTCTCCCATTTCTTGAAGGTCAGTTCCTCCTCGTTCTCGGGCAGGATGCGGAGGGAGTGCTGGGGCTTGTACTCCGAGAATGCTGTCTGTATCTTCTTGCCGGCCTCTTTTTCGTCCTCGATGGTGATGATGTCGATGCCGTGGGTGTAGTCCTTTTCGGCGAACGACATGGGCAGGATGCTGCCTGTGTATCTTGCCCAGTCGGTGTTCCAGATGTGCTGTCGCTTGTGGATGTGTCCGCAGGTCATATAGTCCGGATGGTCGGCCCATCCCTCCAAGTCCACCTCCTCTTGTCCGCCGATGATGATTTTCTCGCTGGCATCCTGTTTGGCGATGTCAGACCCTTTGGCGTACATGTGGGCCATCATGATGCACTTCTTGTCGGGATGTTTCTGTCGGGCCTGTGCCGTGAGTTCTCGCAGGAAGTCGTTGACACCTTGCGAATAGCTGACGTTCTGCACCACGTCGCTCCTGAGGAATGGAACGGCGAGGACGATGACTTCCTCGCCCTTATCGTTGGTGACAGGGATGATGAGGTCGTTGAAAGAGTAAATCCAATGCCCTCCAGTCTCGTGGCTTCCGTTCCCTTCGTCCGCTTCGTTTCCTCCATTCGTCCAAACCTTCCGGATGTTTCCCCTTATCTCCACGTGGTATCGGGTGAGCAGTGGGCGGGGAGCCTCCAGGCGGCTTGCCGAGTCGTGGTTGCCGGCCGTGATGATGACCTGCATGTTCGGACACAGGTGGGTGGCATCGGCCAGGAACTCGTAATAGACGGTCTGTGCCGCAGCCGATGGGTTTCCGTTGTCGAAGATGTCTCCTGCGATGAGGAGTGCATCGGGTTTTTGCCCGGCGATTTGCTCCAGGAGCCATTTCAGGAAGTGTCTGTGTTCCGGCAGACGGTCGTTGCCATGAAACAGGTTGCCCAAGTGCCAGTCGCTGGTTGCCAATATTTTCATGCTCATATTGATTCGTTTGATGGTGCTTATAGTCCACAAAGTTAGCACATTTATTTGTGATAAACGAAATATTTGCTCGAAAAAGTGAAAAATATTAGGAAAAGTCTTGCTTTTCATTAGATAATGTTGTATCTTTGCCTAGGGAATTCTTTTGTTCGTCAGTGTTGAATGTCCGTTCAATAGTGTTGAACGGCGGTTCAACAGTGCCGAATGTCGGTTCAACACTGCTGAACGAAGATTTCTCCTAGGATGAAATACTTTTCATTCTATGTGTAAGGACTCTTTCTCTTGGATGTAATGAAAAAAATAACTTGATACAGCGAGGGCGCAATACACATCTCGCTTGAATGGTACAGCGAGGGCGCTGTACCTCCTACAGTTACCCATACTTGCCAGCAAAGGCAATGATAGGAGGTACGGCGCCCCCGCCGTACCACTCAGACAAGAAATTGTATGAGAAATGTACCAACTTGTTTTTTTGTTATTGCTAAGCGGAGAGGCTGATAAAACGAGAAATACTAACAGTCTAAATAAGAAAGGAAACAGAAAATGGTGAAGTACAAGTTGCAGGAAATGGCCGATGTTCATAACACTGGCAAACGCAGAGTCTATCCCAAGATAGTGACCAACCACACCCTGTCCCGAAAGGAGTTCGTGGAAAAAATGCATGTCTATCATCGTGGCATTTCGCCCAGCACTACCGAGGCTGTGCTGATGGATGTGGAGGATATGCTGATCCGTATGCTCTCCATGGGTTACAATGTGAATCTCGAAGGCTTCGGCACCTTCTCCCTCTCCCTCGGTTTCGAGGACGACAAGCCCACGGAGATGCAAGGCGACGACGACAAGATGACCTATCGCAGGGTGGGGGTGAAGGGCATCAACTTCAATCCTTCCCCCGAATTTGTGAAGAAGGTGAAGCGGGAGACCGACCGCGACCTGGAGCGAGACATGAGCGGCGTGAAGGTAATCCGCAAACAACTCTATTCCAAGGAAGAGCGCATCGCCCGAGCCATGGATGTGATAGAGAAAAACGGTATGATCACCCTCGGCGACTATGCCAACCTCAACAACCTGAGCCGCACCGCCGCCTCGCTCGAACTGAAAGCCGTCACATCCGACAAGTCTTCGCCCATACAGTCGATGGGACACGGCAGCCATAAGGTGTGGGTGAAGAGGAAAGAGT
>CAVGLH010000093.1:0-8965 GCA_963630065.1 Bacteroides fragilis
CAAGTATTGGGACTACTATTTCTTCAACAACGATGGCGAGATAGCCGACCCTATCGGCACAGCGGGGCAAACCATCGCCCTGGGAGCGCAAAAGGTCACTCCGATACAGTATGCCTACTACCAGCGTGCCAAGGGAGAAATCTCCGACGCGGAACTGCAGTCACAGTTGGACGCTCTCAAGAAGAACAACTATGCCAAGGATTATGCCGATGCCGTGTATAAGCAGAGGGTGATGCAGCAGTACAACCTCTCGCTGCGCGGCAAGTCGGACAAGAGTTCCAATAGCTTAACCATCAATTATAAATATGACAACAGCGGCCTTCTCAATCACTTCGCCAACCAATTCAATGCCCAATACAAGGGTTCCTACAATGTGGCGAAGTGGCTTACTGCCACCTTCACCGTCAACGGCATCTACAGCAAGAAGAAAGAGGCGGGCTACGATTACAATGGAGCCTACGAAAACATTTGGGCACAGCCTGCCTATATGCCGTTCTACAATGCCGATGGTTCGGTAAGAGGACAGCACAACATCTATGACGGCAATGACTACATCACCTTCGACTCACCCTTCGAAGACCTGGGAAGCAATCCTGTGGATGAGTATCAGAGGAATACCCAGATTACTCGTCGCCAATACATGCGCTACCACGGCGACCTGCTCTTCAAGATCATCGACGGACTGAGCGCCAATGCCCAGTTTGTATATGAGACCAACCATAACACTGTGGAATGGAACGCCACGAAAGACAGCCATGTGATGCGCACTATGCGCAATGCCTACTATTATCAGAGCGACGACGGCACCTATTCCAACTACATCCCCACCACGGGCGGTATGCTTCGTACCACCAATTCCGATGGCAGATACTGGACGGCACGCGGACAGTTGAACTACAACAAGACCTTCGGCAAGCACGATATCGTCGCCATTGCGGGTCTGGAGTTCAGGGAGACAAAGCTGACAGGTTCCAAGGCATTGATGCTGGGATATGATGACCAGTTGCAGACAAGCAGCACACACACCATTGACTTCTCCACTCTGAGTACCATGACCTATTCGCCCGTATTCTTCGGGATGGCTGGCGGATATCCTGCCGACCAATTTGTGTTCACTCCCTACATCAAGGAAGGCATGGGAGTTGTCTCCGAGACCCACCATAAGTATGCGTCGGGCTATTTCAACCTCACCTACACCTACGATGAGAAGTACAACGTGTTCGGGTCGTTCCGCAAGGACTATGCCGACGTGTATGGACTGAATGCCAAGTTCCGCGGCACCCCACTGTGGTCGGTCGGCGCAGGATGGCTGATTCACAACGAGTCGTTCATGAAGGATGTCAATTGGGTGGACTTCCTGAAACTGCGTGCCAGCTATGGTGTGACGGGTAATATCTATCAAGGAGCTACCAGCTATATGACTGCCACATCGGGCAAGCTCAATATCTACACCAACCTGCCTTACGGCGTGGTGGAGAGTCCTGCCAACCCGAACCTGAAGTGGGAGCAGAGCCGCACCACCAATATCGGTGTTGACTTCGGACTGCTGAACAACCGCCTGCGCGGATCGGTGGATTATTATAATAAGGTAGCAAAGGACGTATTCTCCTACCGCACTCTCGACCCGACATCCGGTTTTTCATCCATGTTTGTGAACGCAGCCTCCATGCGCAACCGTGGATTCGAGATACAGCTCACCTACGACTGGCTGCGTGCGCGCAACCGCAAGGGATGGTCTTGGACGACCAATTTCACCATGTCGCACAACAGCAACATCGTGACCGATGTGGAGAATCCTTCCACCAGTGCCTACCAACTCATCGAACGCCCCTACGTCAGCGGCAAGCCTGCGAGTGCTCTCTGGTCATACCGCTTTGCGGGCATCAGCGACCAGGAAGGCGAGAAAGGCCAGGTGCTTTTCTATGTAGAGGACGGCGCAACCGCTCACGAAGCCGCAGGCAAGAGTACCAGCATTCTGGAATACTCAGGACAGAGCGAACCTAAAATCATCATGGGTATGGACAACACCGTGAAATGGAACGGTTTCTCCTTGAGCCTCCTGATGTCCTATTATGGCGGGCACAAGATGAGAGCCTTGACGGAGGACGAGACCTTTGCCTCGTCATGGGGATATGCTATCAAAAGCTACTTCCTGAATGCCTGGACTCCCGAGAACCCGACCAACACACCGGGTATCGGAAGGTATGCCTCCTCCTACTCTGTTGGCTCAGAGACCCAAAACTCCAATACCGCTATCCACGATGCCTCCTTCTTGAAGATACGCAACATCGTGCTGGGATACGACTTCCCCACAGAGTGGTTCCATGGTACAGGCATCAACCGCCTCTCACTGCGTTTCCAGATAGATAATCCGAAGTATCTGTGGGTGGCCAACAAGGTACACGTTGACCCAGAGACACTGGGTGTCCGCAACCCAAGCTCATACGTCTTCGGACTGAACATCAACTTCTAATCATCAGAAAGGACTATAACAATGAAGAAAACAATATACGGAATATTGACAGCCACAGCGTTGCTGCTGGCATCGTGCTCGGACTTCACCGATATACAGCCCAAGGGCAAGAACCTGCTTAGCACCACCGAACAACTGGAGATGCTGCTCAACTATCAATATAGGGGCGGCTTCTGTGACATGAGAGTAATGGCTGGCGACTTGATTGATGCGTACTCCTTTATCGCCACGGAAATCAGCAAGCCACAGAAGACACGTCAGGTCATTATGTGGACTTACGACGAGGCGAATATGGACAAGATGGCAGAGTTGACCAACAACGACTTGGAGTACACCTATTACTATGGCATCATCGGCAAAATCTCTAACCCCATCCTGACCCAAATCGGAGCGGCATCGGGAGACGAAGCAACCAAGAACCAGTTGAGATGCGAGGCTCTCACCCTCAGGGCATGGTCGCTATATATGCTGGTGAACAAGTTTGCCAAGGCATATAACCCAAGCACGGCTACCAGCGACCCTGGCATCATCATCATGACAGAGGACAAGGACGTGCAACAGGCACAGGCAAAGAGTACCGTACAGGAAGTATATGACCAAATACTGAAGGATATCAACGAGGCTATAGAACTGAACGGACTGCCCGATAAGGCGTTGAACAAGATGCGTGTCAACAAGGCTGCCGCCTACGCAGTCAAGGCGCTGACTCTCCTGAATATGCAGAAATGGGATGATGCCGAGGCTGCCGCACAACAGGCCATCGCTTCCAGTGGTACCATCAATGACTATCTGAATTCTTACCAAGGCACCATGATGGGCTACTTCTTGGGAAACACCTATGATGTCATCAGCAGGGGAAACCAAGGAACGGAAGAGGACTATCTCCTCAACGGAAGCACGGAATTCTTCCAAGCCCTCACGGCAGAAGCCGTCGCCAACTTTGAAGATGGACATGTATACAAAGATAGGATGAGTAATGCAAATATGGCCTACGACTATACCTTGGATGCAGGTGAGAGCATGCTGGGGCAGACTGGATTCATGATTACCTACGACCTCGACGCACAATGGAATGATGGCGGCCTCCGCTCACCTCAGATGTATCTTGCCATCGCCGAGTGTGAGGTGCAAAAGGGAAATATTGACAATGCCATGGAGTATCTGGACAAAGTGCGCGTCTGTCGCATCGCCCCCGAGAAATACCAGCCGCTCAAGGGCACAGTGTCAACCAAGGAAGATGCCATCGCCCATGTGAAGCAGGTGACATTGAACGAGGAGATCTTCTCTAGCAACAGTTTCATCGACAAGAAACGCTGGAACCAACTCGACGGTTGGAAGGCCACCTACTCACGAAAGTTGGTGGACAAGGTCTATTCGATCGCCCCCGACAGCAAGATGTGGATATTCCCATTCCCGAAGGATGCCGTCGACAACAACCCCCAGTTGACCCAGAACTATAAGTAATAAATTTATAACATCATTCAAAAGACATGATTACAAAGAAAAAACTCATGATGGTAGCAGCCACCGCCCTGGTGGCACTATCTTCCTTTGCGCAAGGAAAGGCAACAAGAGTAAGTGGACAACTCACCGACCTCGGCGACTCTTTGCTCTACAATCTCATCGACATGAACCTGGACAATCCACGTTCCAAGGCAAGTTTCGCCGTCAAGGACGGCAAGTTCGACTTCACCCTCAACGTGGAGCATCCCGCCACCTTCGCCCTCATGGACTTGGCAAGCCTAAATGCCAAAGACCCTGCTGCCTTCAAGATAATCGACCTCACCCTCATGCCAGGAGAGGACATCACCATCAATGGAAGTTTCTCCGACTACAAGATTAGCGGTGCAGCCATCTACCAGAAAATTGCTGATGCGCAGAAAATCATGAACGACTGCTACAAGAACGTAAATGAAAAGAACTTGGACTCTTGCCGCAAGGCATTCACCGCCGTCGCCATACCCTATATCAAGACACATTCCAACGAAGAAGCTGCGGTGCTGCTTATCCAAGGTTTGGAATACGGGCAAGCCAAGGAAGCCTTGAACCTTTTCACTCCCGAGGTTCGCGAGGGAAGGATGGCTGGATTCTGGAAACCCATGCTCAAGATGTTCGAGGCAGAAGCCAAGCGTGAAGCTGCCGCCAAAAAATTGCAAGAGGGCACTGAAGCTCCCGACTTCACCTTGCCAGACATCAATGGCAAACAACTCAAGCTTTCCAGCCTCCGAGGCAAGTACGTGATTCTCGACTTCTGGGGGTCATGGTGCGGATGGTGCATCAAGGGTATGCCGGAAATGAAGAAATACTACGACAAATACAAAGGCAAGTTTGAAATTCTCGGCATAGATTGCAACGACACGGAAGCCAAATGGAAGGCAGCCGTAGAGAAGCATCAGCTGCCTTGGAAGCATGTTCGCCAGAGCAAGGAGACACAGAGCGTGAGCGATGACTATGGGATTCAGGGATTCCCCACCAAAATTCTCATCGACCCCAAGGGTAAGATTGTAAAGATAATCGTAGGTGAAGACCCAGAATTCTATACACTTCTGGACACTACCTTCGGTGCCAAGAAATAAAAACGGAGAAATTAAGCGATACTCTGTATGCACAACAGACCAAGGAGGGCAAGGATTTGTATCTTCACCCCCTGAGTAAATGTATCAACTTATTTTTTTATATTACTAAACGCTAAATAAATCTCTCTCTTATATAGTCCAAAGAAAGCGAAAACAAAGAAGGTCAAGCTAGATACAAACTCTTGCTTGACCTTTATTCTTTTTTATTCGGGACTGAATCTACAACTTCAGAAGTTTGGCAAACTCCCAAACTACGATGCCAGCCGTTACGCTGACATTTAACGAGTGCTTGGTGCCAAACTGGGGAATTTCCAGGCATCCGTCGCTCATGTCCACCACACTCTGCTTCACGCCCTTCACCTCGTTGCCGAAGATGACGGCGTAGCCCTTTGGGGAATTAGAAGTCTGAAGTCTGAAGTCTGAAGTTGTGGCTCCGTGGGCTTCTGGGAGGTTCTGGAGCTTGGTGGAACCTTCCACCTGTTCGATGCTATATACGAAGAAGCCTTTCTGCTTCAGCTTTTCCACCGCCTCTTCCGTGGTCTTGAAGTATTCCCAGTCCACGCTGTCCTCTCCACCCAGGGCGGTCTTGTGGATTTCGGCATTGGGCGGCGTGGCAGTGATGCCACAAAGGTACACCGCCTCCACTCGGAAGGCATCGCATGAGCGGAACACGCTTCCCACATTATACAATGAACGCACATCGTCGAGCACTACTATCAAGGGCAACTTTTCCGCCTCCTTGAATTCCTCGATGGTGAGGCGATTCATCTCTATCGTTCTTAACTTGCGCATGGCATTCTATACCTTTATTAATAGACGAGGATTAAGCCTCTGCCTCTTTTGTCTTGTAAGCTAAAGCGTACATGCGAATCTGCTTGATCATCGCTAGGAGACCGTTGCTGCGGGTGGGGCTGAGGTGGTCTTTCAAACCAATCTTCTCTACGAAGTAAAGGTCGGCATCGAAAATCTCGCTGGGGGTATGACCGCTCAACACACGAATCAAGAGGGCGATGATGCCCTTCACGATGAGGGCGTCGCTATCGGCGGTGAACACGAGCTTGCCGTCCTCATAGTCGCACTGCAACCACACGCGGCTCTGGCAGCCGTCGATGAGGTTCTGCTCGTTCTTATATTTTTCGTCGAGAGGAGCCAGTTCGTTGCCCAGGTCGATGAGCATCTGATACTTGTCCATCCAGTCGGTGAAGTCCTGGAACTCCTCCACTACTTCATCCTGCAATTCATTGATTGTTGCCATTTGTCTTTTATTTTATTTCCTTTATTTCGTTTACAGTCACTAGTTTGAAGAGCTTGTCGTTGGGCCTCACCTTGTCGGGCACGGGGATAGAAACCCTGCTGCCCTGTTGGGCCGCATCCACAGGCTTCAGGTCGTAGCGTATCTCGTCGGCATGGAGATACATCACGCCGGTGGTGTTGCCCGTGATGAGGAGCTTTTCCCCCTTGTCGAAGGTAGTGGCTTCCACGGCCACCTCTGCCACGCCTAGCTTGGAGAAGTACTTCGTCACCTTGCCCACGAGCACTTTCTTCTCCGTGGCCACAGAACCATAGTGCTTGTTCCACTCGCCGAGAGTCTGGCCCTGGTAGTAGCCGTCCCAGAAACCGCGGTTGAACACGGTGGCGAGCCGTTCGTCCCATTCGTCCTTCTTCTCCTCGGTAAAAGTACCGTCGAGCACGGAAGCGATGGCCTCCTTGTAGCACTTCACCACAGTGTAGACGTATTCCGGTCCGCGGGCACGCCCCTCTATCTTGAACACTCTCACACCGGCATCCATCATACGGTCGATGAAGCGGACGGTCTTCAAGTCCTTGGGACTCATCACATACTTGTTGTCTATCTCCAGCTGGTTGCCCGTCTCCGTATCCGTCACAGTATAACTGCGGCGGCAAATCTGCACACACTCGCCGCGGTTGGCGGAGCGGTTGGCGTTGGCGAGACTCATATAGCACTTGCCCGAGATGGCCATGCACAAGGCACCATGGCAGAACATCTCGATGCGAACCTGCTTGCCCATGGGGCCGCAGATGTTCTGTTTTTCGATTTCTTCGTGGATGTGCTTCACCTGGTCCATGTTCAGCTCGCGTGCCAATACCGACACGTCGGCAAAACGTGCATAAAACTTCAAAGCCTCTGTGTTGGAGATATTTAGCTGTGTGGATAAGTGCACCTCCTCCCCTACTTCATTGCAGTAGCTCATCACCGCCACGTCGCTGGCGATGACAGCCGAGATGCCTGCCTCCTTGGCAGCATCGATGATTTCCTTCATCGTCTCGATGTCGTCATCGTAAATCACAGTGTTCACGGTGAGATAAGTCTTGATGCCATGCTCGTTGCAGGTGGCGGCAATCTCACGAAGGTCGTCCACGGTAAAATGGTTGGCGGAGTGCGACCGCATATTCAGCTTTCCGATGCCGAAGTATACGGAGTCGGCCCCAGCCTGGATGGCAGCAGCCAAGGATTCGCGGGATCCCACGGGTGCCATCACCTCAAATTCGTTTATCTTAGTTGTATTCATGAATGCTATTTTCCTAATTCGGGTGCAAAGTTACGTCAAAATGAAGACAATACAAAACAAATAGCAATTTATTTTTTTAAATATTTTTTGCAGCAAATACCATCACTCCAAACTTTATTTTTTGTACTTTTGCCGCATGAAACGAATATACATTATTATAATAATAGTCTGTAGCCTTGTATTTGCCTGCTGCGGATACAAGAGCCAGCCGTCCGCCAGCACGGCTGGCAAGGGCGAAGGCCGTCTGCCCGCCAACACCCACCTCACTCGTTCCACCCCCGTCAAGAACCAGGGACGCAGCAACCTGTGCTGGGTCTACGGCATGCTGGGCACCATCGAGAGCGAGCACATCATGAAGGGCGACTCCGTCAACCTCTCCGTGGCCTATATCGCCAGAATGATGCTGCGTGAGAAAGCCCTGGAATATTATTTCTCCAAGGGAAAGAAAGAGATTACAATGAGGGGAATGGCCTCGATGCTGATACATTATATAGACAAGTATGGCGCACAACCCTACGACTGCTACGAAGACCCCAAGGACATCAACTACGACGTGCTCTGCCGAAAGGTGGAAAAGCTCTGCCAGGCAGCCATTACCAAGCGAGAAGGCATCGGGCCACTGGAATCACATCTCGACCGCCTCTTCGACCGGGAGATGGGCTACCTTCCCGCCCAGCAAGTACACATGCTCGGGGCGGAATACACACCGCAGGAGTTTGCCCACAGCGTATGCTCGCCCGAGGAGTATGTGCAGATTACCAGCTTCACCCACCATCCCTTCCGGGAATACTTCGCCCTCGAAGTACCCGACAACCATATGCACGACCAGTTTCTCAACCTCCCCCTCGACGAAATGATGCAGCACATCAGGCAAGCCGTGGAGAAGGGACACCCCGTATGCTGGGAAGGAGACATCAGCGAGCCAGGGTTCCAGTCGCCCACCAATTACTTTGTCGATGTGAAGCCCGTGGAACGGCCGGTGACACAGAAGAAACGCCAAGAAGAGTTTGAGCAGCTGCAAACCACCGACGACCACGTGATGGAAATCATAGGCACCTTCAAGCACAACAAGCAAAGATACTACGTGTGCCGCAACTCATGGGGAAAAAGCTGGGGCAACCAGGGCCTCATCTACCTCTCGGAAGACTATGTCCGGCTCAAAACCATCGCCGTTTACATGAGCGAAGATGCCTATCTCCCCAAAAAGCGCTAAAACGCCAAAACTGTATCAAAAACACTTGTGTGCGCACACAAACGGTTGATATATATCAAAAAAAGGGGCTTTTTTATACTTTTCCCCTCGAAAGATTTGGAAGATAGCCGAAATCATCGTACCTTTGCATCGTCAATAAGACAAAAGGTTATTAGGTTTTTAGGTTAAGATT
>CAVGLH010000094.1:0-8938 GCA_963630065.1 Bacteroides fragilis
AAGACCCAATATCAATCCTATTGCTATTTCCATTGTTGCTTATATTTTTTGCTAAATATTACTTGCCTCCTAAAAGTGAAACTGCACGAATTATGTGACGATAAAAAAACAACTTGGTACAGCGATGGTGCTTAATCTCACTTGCTGGCGTGGTACAGCGAGGGCGCTGTACCTCCTACAGTTACCCATACTTGCCCGAAAAGGCAATCACAGGAGGTACGGCGCCCTCGCCGTACCACTCAGGCAAGGAATTGTATCTCCGCCATGAGAAATGTACCAACTTATTTTTTTATTATTACTATGTTTTGCAAAAATAATGTTTCCGGAACATAATTCGTGCAAAAGGGATGAAATCTTGTGGTTATTTAACGATTCCCGTTCGTTTACATCATTCTCTCCACACTCTTCTCTTCAACCACAATGCCAGGATTGGGTCGCTCATCTCCAAATGCTTGGGAGCTGAAACCACAATCAAGTCTTTCTCTACCAACGCCTTCTTCAAACGGGTAACATTGGCGGCCGTACCCAAGCGATAGGTGTTCAAGACAACCGTTTGGGTGAAACCTGTATGAACCCCATTCACGATAGCATGCAGGAAATTCATCTGATAAGCCGACAAATCCTCCGTCTGCTGAATAAACAAAGGCTCACAGGCATCCAGCAACCGGTCGATACCATATTGCAAGTCTGCCTCCGACGCCGTAGCCGCATCAGCCGTCCTCAACCATACGAACCATGCCAATTGCTGCACATAAGACGAATACCTGTCCGTCACCCGACATATCCCACGAGCCAAGCCTTCCGGTATGTGCTTGCCCGTTGTCTCGAAACGCTGACAGATATACTCCACCCAATCTTCCTCTCCTATCTTTTTCAAATAGAAAAGGTCGCCAAAACGATAGAAGGGATAACTATGGTTTTGAAACATCTGCTCCATCATGTGCTTCTTGCTGCCATACAGGCAATAGGACACATGGCGCTGCAACTGCCATACCCCCCTCAGCTTCTTCTGGAAAGTCAAGGAGTCGGGGAAATCGCCTATCTGCTGGAACTCATCGATACATACCACAATACGGCATCCTTTGGCCCGGGCTATCGTTTCCGGGAGTCTGAGCACTTCCTCGGTCGTATTGTTGCTCGCATTGTACTCCAGGGACAAGGAGAAGTCGTTCAATGGGTCTTGCCCGAAACTTATCTTGGGAACAAAACGGCTTAAGAACACCTTGGCGTTCTCCATCCATTCTTCCCATCTGGTAGATGTAGCCCGGACAACCGCAGTTGCAAAAGCATTGATGAAATCATTCTCCGAGCGACAACCGAAAGCATCGATGCGAGCTATCCTGATGTCCTCGCTCTCCACAAGCGAACACACCCTATCCACAAGCGATGTCTTTCCCATACGACGTGGCGAAACCAAAATCGTGTTCACACCGTATGTAAAGTTAGCTTTCAATCGTTCTGTTTCCTCCCTCCGGTCTGTAAAAGCCTCTCCTTCCACTCTCACTCCGAACACAAAAGGAGCTTCTATCCGATTTGCCATAGTCTTCCTTTCTATTGTTTACGGCTGCAAAATTAACAAAAATCTCCGATTTAAACAAACTGGTTTAAAACAAAGTTGTTTAAAACGGAGATTTTGCGCACCTTTGCAGTAGAAAGCAGCGCACCGGGAGGGGTGTAAGGGAGGAGCCCGTTCGTTAATCTTTATTATATTTCCGTTATAATAGTATTATAATAAAAGTATTATAATTATCTTTGCAATAAACAAACAACAAACAAAGACATGATTAAACGACTTTTATCTTTCCTCGACGCATCGCCCGTGAATTTCTGGGCAGTGAAGAATATCGCAGAAGAACTGCAGAAGAATGGTTTCCGCCACGTCAATCCACAGGAGCCGCTGGGCAAGGTGGAGGCAGGCGACAAGTTCTTCGTCACCAAGAACGACTCCAGCATCTATGCTTTCCAAATCGGCAGGAAGCCATTGGCCGACGCTGGTTTCCACATGATTTGCGCCCACTGCGACTCCCCTACCTTCCGCATCAAGCCCAACGCTGAGATGACCTGCGAGGGAGGTATCGTGAAGCTGAACACCGAGGTGTATGGAGGTCCGATTATGTCTACCTGGTTCGACCGTCCACTGACGCTCGCAGGCAGAGTCATCGTGAAGGGAGAGGATGCCATGCACCCGCAGACCTTGCTTCTCCACATCAAGCGACCGCTGCTGCAAATCAGCAACCTCGCCATCCACTTCAACCGACAGGTGAACGACGGCGTGAAACTGAGCCGGCAGAAAGACGTGCTGCCCATCCTCGGCATCATCAACGACGAACTGGAGCAAGGCAATCTCCTGATGAACGTGATTACCGCCGAACTGAACATCCGGCAGAAGGACATCCTCGACTTCGACCTCTACCTCGCCGATGCCACACCAGCCTGTACCTTCGGCGTACACGATGAGTTCATCTCCTCGGGAAGACTCGACGACCTCTCGATGTGTTGGGCAGGAGTGGAAGCCATGATAGCATCCGCCCCTACCGACACGACACAAGTGCTCGCCCTCTTCGACAACGAAGAGACGGGTTCGCAGACCAAGCAGGGAGCCGGAAGCCCGTTCCTTTCGTATATGCTCAAGCGCATCGCCCTGAGCCAGAGCGGAACGGAGGAGGCTTACTATCAGGCGGTGGAGCGTGCGTTCATGGTTTCTGCCGACAATGCCCACGCCTGGCACCCCAACTATGGGGAAAAGTACGACCCGACGAACCATCCGATGCTGGGCGGCGGACCTGTCATCAAGTTCAACGCAGCCCAGAAGTATGCCAGCGACGCAGCCTCGGCAGCCGTCTTCGCCAACATCTGCGAGCAAGCCGGCGTTCCCTGCCAGCGCTTCGTCAACCACAGCGACGTGGCGGGAGGAAGCACCTTGGGAAACATCCTCGCCTCCTCCATCCCCTTGCAGGGAGTGGACATGGGCAACGCCATCCTCGCCATGCACAGTTGCCGCGAGACGGGAAGCGTCATCGACCACGAGTATACGGTAAAGGCATTTACCGAGTTCTACAAGTTATAAAACGAAAAAGGCTGAGGAGTTCCCCAAACGGAGACTCCCCAGCTTTCACCTTTTCCCCCAGAAATGACAGACCCAAAATATCCCTTGGTGACTGCGTCGAGCACCTTCGATGCGGTCATCCTCTGCGACGGCGACTATCCCTCGCACCCCATCCCCCTCTCCATCCTCAACCAAGCCCCATACCTGGTTTGCTGCGACGGGGCTGGGATGAACCATATCCTGCACGGCGGAACACCCGATGCCATCGTGGGCGACGGCGACTCCCTGCCCGAGGACTTCAAGCGCCGCTACGCCGACATCCTGCACATTGTAAACGAACAGGAAGACAACGACCAGACCAAGGCCACGCGCTTCTGCATAGCCAAGGGATGCCGACGCATCGCCTACCTCGGCAGCACCGGCAAGCGGGAAGACCACGCACTGAGCAACATCTCGCTCACCATACGCTATATGAGAGACTTTCATCTCGACGTGACGATGGTGACCGACAACGGCTACTTCACCCCCGCCACAGGCACACAGACCTTCGAAAGCTTCCCCCGCCAGCAAATCAGCATCTTCAACTTCGGATGCAACCGATTGAAGGGCGAAGGATTCAGATGGAGCCCCTATCCCTACGAGGAACTATGGCAAGGCTCTCTTAACGAGGCCGTAGGCGACGAGGTGACTATCCACGCCGACGGCTGCTATCTCCTCTTCAGAACTTTTGAGCCGAAGACTGTGCCAAACTAGTCATATCCCTTGTTCTGCTTCAACTTCTTGTTCAGCTCGATGCACTTCTTGGGTATTGGGAACACGGTGGTGTAACCCGAAGACTCTCCATCCAATGGAGTGCGGAGGTCATAGGCTTCGGTGAACTTGCCGAAACGGATGAGGTCTTGGCGGCGCCATCCCTCCCAAACCAATTCCAGCAACCGCTCTTCGAGAATATTGTCGAGAGTGGCTTCCCGGGCTGGCATGACGGCACGCGAACGGACTTGGTTGAGTTCGTAACTGCCATCAGCCCCATTGCGAACCTTTGCCTCCGCCTTCATCAGAAGCGCGTCGGCATAACGGAAGAGTACAATGTCGTTGCTCTGCAGTTTGCCGTCCATGTACGAAGTGCGGTCTACCTCGTATTTCGCCATTCTCGCTCCTGCCGTCTTGATATACTTGCTGTTGGTGAGGTTCTGCATCACCTCGAAAGGCTGGTATTCCAAGGGCTTGCCATTGTCCATCATCACTTGCTCGCCATTCACTTTCACCAAGCCGGCTACGAAGTTGAGCTTGCAACGGCTGTCCTCGTCGGATTCGGCATAGTGATTGGCACGCATCGTGGAGATGGTGGCGCAAGTACCGTTCTCGCTGCCCCATCCCAAGGCTCCGCCGTGGGCGTAGTGGTAGGAGCGGAAGAGATAGTGGAACTGGTTGGTGTAGATGTTCTTGTCCATCGGAATGGTAAAGATATTCTCACTCGAAGTCTCATTGTGCGTGGAGAAATTGAAGGCATAGGCTTCTTCGAGACTATAGCCCTCCTCTTCCAGTTGGTCGCAATAGTAGATGCAGGTTTCCCAGGCATTCAGTTTCTGCCCTTCTTCTGAAGCAGCCCGTCCCTTCCTGATCAGAGAAGAGCCGTCGGCAGTCTGTACCATGAAATAGATGTCCTTGCCCTTGGGACGGTTCCCATAACCTTTCGTCCAATCATCGTACATATAAATCTCGGCATTAAGAGCCAACTTAGCCAAGAGGAAGTTGACCACAGGCTGGGTGATGCGCCCGTAATAGTTGCCCTCCTTATTGCTGTGTTCGTCCGTCAGATAAGGCAGCACACTCTGCAACTCGCTGAAGACGAAGCGGAAGGTAGCGCTACGCTCGCTCTGCGTGGCAACCGAGGCTCCGATGGCGGCAGAATCGCCGTAGATTTCGGTCTCTCCCGAGGAAAGCACCACGGGAATCCTGCCAAACATATCCATCGCCTCATAATACATCAATGCACGGATGGCTCTCACTTCGGCCTTGAACTGCTCCTTCTGGTCGGAAGTGAGCAAGGCCGACTTTGCGTCGATGATGTCGAGCGACTTGTTGGCCAGGACGATTACCTTGTAGAGATACTTCCAGGTGTCATAGAGCGACTCGTCGTCGTCCGTCCATGTATGCTGATACATGGCGTTCCACAAGCCACCGTCATACCAGTCGCCGCCTCGTATGGGAATCATCGCCTCGTCGGTGGTCAGCGTATTATAATCGTAGATGCCACGGCAA
Source organism: Bacteroides fragilis (assembly GCA_963630065.1). Lineage (GTDB taxonomy): Bacteria > Bacteroidota > Bacteroidia > Bacteroidales > Bacteroidaceae > Prevotella > Prevotella fragilis_A. The sequence continues at coordinate 5,309 of CAVGLH010000094.1, forward strand.
GTGCCCTGAATGCCCTCGCTCTCATTGGCTCCGCCTATATAGTTATAGAGCGAAGCCACTGCATTGGTATAAATTTCGGAGGCCGATCCATAGATGGCATCCTCGTCGAGCTGGTCTTTCGGATGCTCCTTCAAGCACGAGGTGAGGCTGAAACAGATTCCAGCCAAGATTGCCCAGAAAGCAATGCACCCTGCCACCTTATTATAATATATATATTGTCTCATCGCTATATTGCATTTAGATTCTTTCGTTCTTCACTCTTCGTTCTTCACTCTTCACTTAAAACTGCACGCTCAGTCCTAGGGAGTATGTCCTGTAGAGGGGATAGGTTCGCTTGTCGTCGATGCCCATCGTGCTGTTCAGCACATAACTGTTGACCATCGGGGTCAAACCACTGTAGCCCGTGATGGTGGCGAGGTTGTTCACACTCGCCGACACTCTGAGCGACTGCACCACCCTGCTCTTGACAGGAATATTATAACCGATAGTGAGATACTCGAAGTTGAGGTAGTCGCCCTTCTCCAGCCAATAGTCGGACACGTTTTGGTCTACGATGTTCTTCTCGGGAGCACCCTTCAGGACATTGTAGTCGGGGAAGCTCGACATGTTGGTGTAAGCCAGTCCCGTGCCGTTGAATATCTTGTGGCCGAAGGCTCCATTCATCTGCAGGGAAAGATACCAGTCGCGATAGCGGAAACTGATGTTGGAGCCGAGTGTCACCTTGGGCGTAGCCTGTCCGGCGATGTATCTGTCGCCGCCGTCGCTCAAATCCACAGTGCCGTTGCCATCGAGGTCTTCGATGTCGTAGCGGTAATGTCCGTTGCCATCCTCTATGATGCCCTTGCAGTGAGGCAGATAGAAGACGCCAAGCGGCTGGCCCACAATCTGATAGACCACATTGTTGTATCCGCCATGCTGTCCTGCGCCCGACAAGGAACCCATCGCCGTAATCTTGGCCGCCGACATCTCCATTCCGTTATATTCGCCGCTCAGCGACAAGAGCTTGTTTTTCTGCCAGGCCAGGTTCATGTTGATGTTCAGCTCCATGTCCTTCTTCTGGATGGGAGTGATGGAGATGCCTATCTCCAATCCCTTGTTGCTCATGGAGCCGATATTGGCCAAGAGTTTGTCGTAAGGGAACTGCGGCACGGGCACATCGTAGGCATAGAGCATGTCGGTGGTCTTGGAATAGTAATATTCCGCCGTGAGCACCAGGCGGTTGTCCCAAAGTCCGAGATCGGCACCGATGTTCCAGGTGGAACGGGTCTCCCACTTCAGGTCGGGATTGTTGTTGCGTATCATTCCCATCGTCACCGTGGGCGAACTGTTCACCGACACGACACCGTTCTGACGAACCGTATTCATCGTCATATACGACGAGATGCCGCCCAAGTTGCCCGAACGGCCATAGCCCGTGCGGAGCTTGAGCATCGTGACGGGCTCCAACTGGCGAAGCCAAGGCTCCTTCTTCACATCCCACGAGAGGGAGACGGATGGGAAGAAGCCCCAGGTATGGGCATCGCCCACCATCGACGAACCGTCGCCACGCATGGAGAGCGAGAGGGAATACCTTTTTAATAAGGTATAGTCGATGTTGCCCATCACGGAAGCCAGGGCGGGATCCTCATAGTTGCTGTCGGTTCCGCCATAAGGGCGGGAGGCGGCGGCACCGATGCTGTAATAATAGTTGTCGTTGTTGGTGATTCCTTTGGCGGATGTCCAGAACCCTGTCTGGATTTCCTTCTGATACTCGGCACCCGCCATCGCCTTGAAGGAATGCACACCCCATGACTGCTTGTAGTTCAAGGCAATATTGCCCAGCCAACTCTCGTTCTTGAACTCGCCACGATAGATGTTGCCCTGTGCCCAAACCCATGTGGGGCAGAACTGGTTGTTCTCGTTGGAGGAATAGGAATACGAGCCGAAAGCCGTGACGTTCAAATATTTGCAGATGTCATAAGTCAACTTAATATGGGCATTGAAGTTCATGTTCTTCGTATCGTTTCTCTCGGCGAGCAACGCCCCGGGAGGATTCACCTGCGAGGCATCGCCATTCTTCACCCAACTGCCGTTTTCCCGGTCGTAGGGATAGGTGGGGTTCATGGCATCGGCAGAATAGAAAAGCATCTGCGAGTCGAAGATGTCATTGTTCTTATAAGAAGAAGCAAACACGCCGAAGTCGCCCGTCAGCCGGTCGTCGAAAGCCTTTTGGGTGACGTCTATCTTCGCGACAAGGTTGCTGTAGCCCTTCGAGCGGACAATCGTATTGTGGTCGATATAACCGAAGGAAGCGCGATAGTTGCTCTGCCGGTTGCCACCGCTGAAGGCCAGGTAGTGGTTCTGGATGTTGCCCGTACGGGTGATGGCCTTGTGGAAGTCGGTGTCATAGCCCTTGTTGTTGTATTCAAGCCCATACTTCTGTGCAGCGGCAACATACTCGGCGGCGTTGAGCATCTCCATACTCTTGTACATCGCCTCCACGCCATAGTTGCCCTCGTAGGAAATCTGGAATCCCTTGCCCGTACCCTTCTTCGTCTTCACCTGGATGACACCCGACGCACCGCGCGACCCGTAGAGCGAAGTCTCGGAGGCGTTCTTCAATACGGTGAAACTCTCGATGTCGGCGGGATAGATGGTGGCAAGGGTAGCCACATCGGCAGTCACCCCGTCGATGATGACAAGCGGGTCGTTGCCGCCCATGATGGAGGTGGTGCCGCGCACACGGACAGAATTGAGCATGGCGATGCGGTCGAGACCGTTGGTGGTGACGTTGACACCGGCCGTCTGTCCGCTCAATACATCGAGGGCATTGTTGAGAACACCTTTTTTCAAGAGTTCCGGCTCCACCACACTGACAGAACCCGACAAGTGGAGGGAGTCGCTGTAAATAGGATTGGGCGTGCCAAGAGACTGGGCACAAAGGTTATGGGGCACCATCAACATCGCCCCTATCGCATATACCGTCAGTTTGAAGTTATGCTCCATAATCAATCAGTGTTAGCTTAGGTTGAAAACTGTTTTGGGTGCAAATATAATAAAAAAGTTTGATACGAGTATGGAATCTTTTAAAAAAGTTAGTTTTTTTTGCAGTCTCGGTAAATATTCGTACCTTTGCAACTGGTTAGCAAGGAGCTGACTAAGGGGTGCTACCGCGATTGCGGCTGCTGAGAACATACCCATTGAACCTATGCCGGGCAATGCCGGTTAGGGAACAAGGAGTGATGCCTACGATATGCCCCCGCATTCGTGAGGCATTTTTTGTTTTTCCGTCCACCTCTTATTATATATATTTAGCATTAAATAATAAGAAAGAAAAAATGAGAAAAGATTTTTTGTTTGCCACTGCACTTGTGATGGGAGTAGCGAATACTGCCTCCGCAGCCAAAGAAAAAACAAAGGATTTCATTGACACATTGAAGACCAGAGAGTTGCAGGAGGTACAAGTGGTATCTACCCGTGCAACCAAGAAGACCCCAATGGCCTACACCGACATCAGCAAGCAAGCCATCCAGAGCATCAACCACGGCAAAGACGTGCCCTACCTCCTCGCCCTCACCCCCTCCGTGACGCTCACTTCCGACGCCGGCAACGGCATCGGCTACACCACCCTGCGCGTGCGTGGCACCGACC
>CAVGLH010000095.1:0-8903 GCA_963630065.1 Bacteroides fragilis
AGAAAATGACTTTTGGTACAGCGAGGGTGCTTAGACTTCGCTTGCTTGAGTGGTACAGCGAGGGCGCTGTTCAAATCTTGCTGGAGTGTGGTACAGCGAGGGCGCTGTACCTCCTACAGTTACCGACACTTGCCAATCATAGGAGGTACGGCGCCCCCGCCGTACCACACTCCAGCAGTGAAGAAGTATCTTCGCCCCCTAGGAGGTACGGCGCCCTCGCCGTACCACACTCCAGCAAGAAAGAAGTATCTTCGCCCCTCGCCGTACCACACTCCAGCAAGAGACAGTATCTTCGCAAAATGAGAAATACCAATTAATACAAAGAAAGAAAATATCAATAAAAATTAGAAGATTATGAAAAGAAATGTTTTGTTTTCTGCGGCATTGGCAGGGCTGATGCTCGCATCGTGCGCCAGCAGCGATGACTTGGGAGGCGGCGGCAGCAACGAGGTTCTGGATGGAAAGGGATATGTAAATATCACCCTGAACCTGCCTACCCAGAAGGGTAATGTCACTCGTGCAAATGATAACACGGCTGATGGTACAGCGAATGAGTATAAGGTGAATGACGCCGCATTGCTGATTTTTGCAGGAAGCAGTGAGGCTGACGCAGAATTCAAGGCCGCCTATAATCTGGAAGGTTTCAAAGAAGACAAGGTGGCAGACAACAAGCAGATTTCTACCCAATTCTCGAAGGTGCAGGAAATCAATGCCGTTTCGGGTGGGGGAAAAATCTATGCCTATGTTGTTGTAAACAAGGGTACTAGCATGACAGTCGAAACCGACCATTCTTTGAAAATCAATGGAACAGCTTTCACTGGCAAATTCAGCGATTTCTCAAAAACTGAAATCAGCGGAACATTGGAAGAGAGTAATTTGATGATGACCAATACCCCTGTTGTCACCATGCCAGGTTCTGACGAATTTGACAATGCCACCACTTTGACTGATGTCACATCATCTATATTCAAGACCAAGGCTGAGGCTGAGGCCAATCCTGCTGCTGATATTTTCGTAGAGCGTTTGGCCGCCAAGGTTTCTTTGAGCGTGTCTGGCTCCGAATCTACAGCGACCATCTCTACCAATGGTGAAACAGCTCAAGCATTCGGCTATTCATTGGAAAAATGGGGATTGGCCAATGTGAACGGGTCGTCTTACTTGACTCGTCAGTACTCTGACGATTGGAAGTCGTTGGCTTCTGATGGTACAGATTTCGCAGAGGGTGCAGACAAGTCAGCTTTCACAGCCAACCCATATCGTTTTGCCGGTATCAACCTGATCAAGACCAAATCTAATGACAATCCCAAATCCAACAAGTATCGTACTTATTGGGGCAAGGATGCAAACTATGATACGGCGGCTCCTTTCTCTGACTCAAAGTATGATATAACAGATGAAAAGTTGACTTTTAGCGCGGCTGGTTCTACCTATTGCTATGAGAATACCTTTGATGTAGACCATCAGGATGTTCGCAATACCACCTGTGCCATCGTGAAGATGAAGATTACTCCAAAAGATTATTCAGTTACAGATGGCACATTCTATACCATCAATGGCGGCAAGGAAGTTGTCTATGATGCGAAAAATGCCAAGATCAAGGTAGGCAACCAGTTCTTGGCTGGCCATAATCAGGCGGATTTGAAGACAAAGTACTTCCCTACTGTTACTGGTGATGGAAAAATCACCGTAACTGATGTCGAGTTTAGTGACAAGGCGGGTGCCGTGACATTCAGCAAACTCACTTTGACATTTACGCCAACTACAGGAACTGCCACTACTGCAGACGTTACTGATGAGACTGTTTTGACTGCTCTAGCCAACAACATCAAGGTAGTGGAGTACAAGGGTGGTTATAGCTACTACACTGTTCTCATCAAGCACTTCGGAGACGATCTGACTCCATGGAATGCATCTACAAAGACCACAGCGTCTTATCCTGGTGATGATGCCGACAAGAACTGGCTCGGCCGTTACGGTGTGCTCCGCAACAACTGGTATGAGCTGAGCATCACGGGCGTGGGCGCAATCGGTGCAGCTACTCCCGAGGAGCTCGACGTGAACCATGATGATACCCCAGACGACAACTTGAAGTCGTATATCTCGGCTAAGATCAATGTCCTCTCATGGGCCAAGCGCACACAGAACACCATCTTGCAGTAAACGGAAAGAGGTGCAGAATCTTAGAAAACAATGTTGAATAAAGGAAGCGATATGATAGCGCAGAAGATAAGTAAATGGATGAAGGGGGTGATGGCAGCAGCCGTCACCCTGGCGGCCGCCACCTCGTGCCAGGACTACTGGCACCAGGACTACAGCGACTGCCCCAGTGGAGTATACGTGAAGTTTAAGTACGACTACAACTTGCAGCGGGCCGACATGTTCCCCGACCATGTGGGACAGGTCACGCTCTATGTGTTCGACGAGAACGGCCACTTCGTTACCTCCCAGACAGAGACCAATTCTGCGCTGTCGTCGCCTCTCAAAGACCCCAACTATGTGATGCACATAGAGAATCTGCAACCGGGCAAGTACCAGTTCCTCGCCCTTGCCGGGCAGAACGCTTACACCGACCAGATGCAGACCCAGCGTGCCAAGTTCGTCCGCACCGAGCCGTCGGCCAAGAACGATGACCTCCACAAGCTGGAGGTGAACCTCGAACATGAGGCTCAGGGCGACTACGACCTGGTGAAGAACAACAACCTTCCCCTCGACACCCTCTGGCACGGCCAGCTGCTCGAAGGGGTAGAGGTGTCGGCCTCCAAGCCAGCCTACGACACGATTCCCCTCATCCGTGACACCAAGAAAATCAATGTCGCCCTGCGCGACCTCGACTCACCCCAAGATATGGACATCGCCAACTACGAGATGACCATCGAAGACCACAACGCCCGCATCCTCTGGGACAACTCCCTCGACGAGACTCGCAAGTTGGTCTATACCCCTCATGCCACCTGGAACACGTCCGACGAAGTGGGGAAGGGCCAGATAGCCCATGCCGACTTCATGACCTCCCGCATCCTGAAGCATGAAGACATCAGTCAAGACGGCCGCCTTCTCATCACGAGCAAGGAAACCGGCAAGACGGTGGTGAACGTAAATCTGCCCGACCTCTTGAGCCGCCTTCGCACCAGCGAGGAAAAATACAGCTACAGTGTCCAGGAGTTTCTCGACCGGGCCTACGACTACAAGCTCCAGTTCTTTATCCAGGGCGGCAAGTTGAAATACTGCGATATTGAAATCAGTGTGTTGAGCTGGAGCAAGCGCATCCAGTTTGAGGAGCTGAACTGACTCTTTTAGGAGTTAAGGAGTTAAAGGAGTTAAGACATTAGACTCTTTTAGGAGTTAAGTGACGATAAAAAAATAACTTGGTACAGCGAGGGCGCAATACACATCTCGCTTGAATGGTACAGCGAGGGCGCTGTACCTCCTACAGTTACCCATACTTGCCAGCAAAGGCAATGATAGGAGGTACGGCGCCCCCGCCGTACCACTCAGACAAGAAATTGTATGAGAAATGTACCAACTTGTTTTTTTGTTATTACATAAGTAAAAGTAAAAGAAGATGTTTCGAAATTTCAAGATAATCCCCCTGCTGCTAGCCCTAGGACTGGTGCTGTCGTTTGCCTCCTGTGCAAGCGATACCGGTCTCGATGTGCCCGACGTACAGTCGGGTACGGCCTATCTGCAAGTGAAGGTAAGCGTGGATGGCGGCAGTGGCACACGCGCTGGCAGCGATAGCGGAGAAACAACGGAAGGAGATGGGGATAGCGCTAAAGACAAATACCATTTCACTCCCAATCCCAACGGCGGAGAGGACGGAGACGGCGATGACAAGGGCGAGGTGAACGAGCGGACTGTCACCAATCTCAACCTCCTGCTCTATGCCTCGGAGAAAGACGACATGAGCGAAGGCGACGCAACCATCGACAAGGTAATCTACTTTGAGAACTTTTCCGACATCAGTGGCGGAAAGGCCACCATCTGGTCTTCTGGTGTGCGGGAAATCCCCCGCGAACTCACCCTGAAGAACTATCATGTGCTGGTGGTGGCGAATGCTGGCGACAAGACCAACGAATGGACGAACAAGAAACTCAGCGAGATACGCGATGCCCTGTGTACGAACATTTGCACGCGCGATGCTTCGGACGTATCTAAATTCTCCAACTTCCTGATGTCGTCTCTGAAGAATGCCCAGCTCACCTCTTCCACCCATTCGGGGACTGCGAACGACCCCTATCTGGTGGAAGTGGACATCGAACGGTTGGCAGCCCGCATCGACATCCTGCCCAATGTGGCGTATCAATACGATAAAAAGTCGGATACTCCTTACACCTATAATTATAATGTGACCGATGCCAGCGGCAACTTGCTCGGCGGATTCGTATTGCAGTATGTGATGCCCTACAACGATGTGACCTCCGGCGAGTATCTCATCAAGCGTGTGACGGATGGCACGAATAAGTCTACCATCAATTACAACAGCAAGGAGACAGCCGATGACAAATACAACTCCACCAACTATGTGGTCTGCCCCTGGTCGAACGACCGCACCCACGTCACATACAGCCACAGCAAGGAGACTGTGGAGAAATGGCAGAGTGAAACATTCGATAACTTCTACAAAACCCGGAAATCTGACAAGACTCACGGAGCCGACAACAATAATACCAAGGCTACAACTCCTTACACGGCGAAGTATTTTATACTCGACTATGTGCAGGAGAACACGACCTTCGATAATTCCACCGACCACTCCACAGGTTTGGTGTTCAAGGGATTGTACTATGATAAGGACGAGTGGGAGGTGGTGACGGATGAGGATAAAAAATCGGAAGGAAATTTAGGTTATCCGAAGGATGGAGCCACCGGCACTCCCAAGTGTTACACCTACGTGATTCGTCACAGCGACCCCACTGGCACAGGCTCTACTTCCGATCCTATGCACTACGGTATCGTGCGCAACAACATCTATCGCGTCAGGATAGATGGAATACAAGGCAAGGGGCCTGACGGGATGAAACTGAATATCCAAGTGCGCAAGTGGGCTACCTATAAGCATGAGGAAACTACCATGTAGAATGAATAAAGTATAAGATAATGAAAACTTTAAGGATGAAATATACGGTGCTGACATTGCTGGTGCTCGCCTTCTTCACGGCTTGCTCCTCCGACAGCGCTGCCCCGGACAACAGTGGGGGAGAGGCTGCGAAGGGCAATCTCACGGTTCACATGACGCTCTCTACTTCCGCCCCTGCCGCATCGAGGGCCATTACGCCCACATGGGAAGACGGCACGGAAGCCGAGAACATGAAGAGTTGGGTGGTGGCATTCGTGCAGGACGGCAAGGTAGTGTCGTTTGCAGAAAAGACAGCTGTCTCGGCTAGTAACCATATTCAGGATGAGGTCACCATCCAGAAACTCTCTGCCGGTACTTATCAAGTGTATTCCTTCGCCAATCTCACGGCTACGGAGCTGGGCATTTCAACAAATGCTTCAGTCAACTTCGACACTCAGACCTGGAAGATGGCGGGCAATGGCTTCGATGTCAATGCCTCCGACAGCAAGGGCATTCCGATGAGCAACAAGCAGGAGGTAACGGTCAATGCCGATGGCAAGACCAATGTCACTACTCTTTGGGTGGTGAGAATGCTTGCCAAGGTGACACTGAAATTCAAGAATCCTACCAAAACGCCCTTGACCATCAATGATGTTACCATCAGCGACATCACGCAGAATCCTTCTTCCGACAATGCCAACATCATGCTGCTTCCGAAGCATAATGATGCCAACAACGACCAAGTGGTTTGCCAGCCCAATCTCGCAAGCACGGCCAAGACAGGAAATTATACTTATACGCCGTCTACGGCAGTGACGGTTGCAGCCAATACCAGCACTACCACAACGGATGTTTCGTTTTATGTGAATGAGAGTGCGGCTGGCAATACCTCGAAGTATTTCATCGTGAACCTCAACACCTCTTCGGGCGTGAAACGTTACGCCCTCTTCAAGGACTGGACCACGATAGCCCGCAACGACCATCACGTTCTGCCCATCACACTCGACGACTACAAACTGAACTTCAAGGTGGAGGCGTTCTCGGCGATAGGCATGTATCCGTCGGTTACGGACAATGGCACTACGCTTTCCTATACCTGTTATTATCCCGAGGAGGAATTCCATATCCAGCCCACCGTGTATTCTGCATCAACTGGTGCAGCGGTAACCGTAGACAATACAAAAATCAAATGGGAGCTTATCACGGAAGACGGTATGGCGGATGCGACTGCCGCCCAAGCCAATGCCTTGAATGTATTCAAGACGCTTCCGGTGTGGAATTCGACAACCGGCTATTTTGAGGGTACTTTCAATGATGATAAAGCTGACAAGCAGTCGGCCCTCTACAAAGTAACGGTTCCCGTCAATGATACGAAGTCGTTGGTGTACAATATGCTTTTCACCAAAGACTTGCGGTCTTTCGCCGCTCGCAAACATTATACACGCAAATACTATCGCTATGAATAAGAACAAGATTTTCAATATAGTTGCAAAATATATGTTGGTGGTGATGCTTGCATTGCTGCCTGGGGCTTCGTGGTCACAAACTAGCATAGAGAGAACTGCTTATCTCCAACATTTCAAAACTGCTTGGGGATCAGATGACGGAACGGGAGTAGTTATTGACGATATAGAGTCTGTGCTACAAGAACATAGTATGTTGGTTAAAACAACTGACGGCACTAAATATGATGCGTCGCAAAAGTCTTTGTATCTTAAACTCGTTATTTATAAGGATAATGTTGTTCAAGATGCTACTACATTTAAAGTTTATAGAGGTGGCGAATATGGATATGGTGAGATTGCCACAACCAGTTTTCAACAATGGCCAGGGAAAGCTTATAAAGTAAGTGGTGGTGTTTTCTATTATTCTGGTAACACGGATAGTTTTTCGCCTAACGACTTTCTGTTTAAAATATTACAAGGCACAAATCAAGATTTAACTCAATATTCTGTTGAGGTATTAGCTTCAAATGATGCCCCGACGATTGAAAATTATTTAGTTACGGCCGACCCAACGTCTGTTTTAAAGATAAAATATAATATTAAGGAACGTCCATTTGAGCATTACGAAGGCGTTGCCAATAAGACTGGCGACTGGCAGGAGGTCAATGGACAAAAATATCAGAAGACATACGAGTGGGAGTATCATTATTATGTTGATAAGAGTGATGGTGATGTGCTTCTCTATCTTCCTTTTGAATATTATACATCTAGCGGAAATTCCCTGGAGCCACGTGGATACTTCCGTTGGTACGACTATGCCACGGACAAAACTTCAGCTTATTTGGTGAAGTGTAACGACACGGAGAGTAAACTCCAAGAGAAGGATAAGTCTGGTCTCTTTGCTTACAACATTGGCGAAAGTCCTAGCAGCAAGTTAATCGGTGTCTATTTCGATACTTCCAAAATGACAGAAGGTTGGGAGGGCACAACCGTGGCCTGCGACGTGAGCCGATACATTGACGGTATGGACGACTCCAAGACCTATTTGCTTCATGAGCCGACCCTATCCATCCGGTATATTTTCCATATCAAGCCACGCACCAAAATCGCGGATGCTATCAAGACGGCATTGTGCAGCAGTGCAACTACGGGCGACGTAACTTATGAGGACAACAAGAAGGTGACGTTTGGATATAAGGACGAAAGCTCCGTTACCTCCCTCCGTTTGAACCTCAACGACGTGAGCCGCTACTCCTTCTATCCCATGACCGAAGAGGGATTGAAGAAGAATGTCTATAAAAAGCAAATTACTGCATCAGACTTTGAAACCGATAGCTATAAGAAAGCAAAAAATGTCGTTTGGCGAGTATATGATGCGGGCATGACGAAATATTGCGAGCTTCAGAGCTATTCGTCTTCTACTACAGACGTTCGGTTCCATGACTTGAAAATATCGGAGCTGACCAGTTCGAACTCTTGGAAAGACTTGGAAGGCAATAGTGCGACAGCCCCAACCATCACAAAGGGTAGTTCTGTTTACGTAGTGGCTTATTTGGTGTCAGAAGACAGTAAGAAATGTCCCGTTGCCAACTTCGAAGTTCGCTTCATGGACTTCCACCCGATGACCAGGAAGCAGATGGAGGATGAAGGCGTGAACGGCCGTATGGTGTCTTATCTGAATGAGCATTACACAATGGCCACCAAGCCGATTTCCTTCGATGACGATGACGAGGAGCAGACCTTGTCGGCACCAACTAGTGCCGATGACAACCAAGCTCGCTTGCCGTCCAAGTGGAATCGCCGTGCATACGGATTTGTTTATCGCGATTTGGTGGATTATGATGCGGCAGATACTTATCTGAAACGCCATTCCCCAGGTCATGGAGATTTTGGTTTGTATAAGTCGGCCAATGTGTTGGGGAAATCTGATGCAGATAATGGATACACTTGGTGGGCATCTTCTACTCTTTATGACAAGACCTACGAGTATACAAATGGTGCTCAGTATGGCCACTTCTTGTATGTGGATGCCTCCGACGAGAGCCGTCAGATAGCGCAGGCTGATTTCAAGGCAAGCCTTTGTGCTGGTATGCAGTTGATATTCTCTGCGGCCGTTGCTGATATGACCTCTGCTTCAGAGAAGCCACAGGTGCTCTTCAAGCTCTATGGTATGGACTATGACGCAGACGGCAACGTGAAGACCCAAAAACTGCTCCATTCTTTCTCTTCTGGTGATTTCTCTACGAATCTCGACGGAACTTTGCAGACGGCTGTTTGGTATCAAGTATATGGTAAGGTGGTGCTCCAGCAGGATGCTGGTGTAGAGAACTACTCCGACTTCCGCATTGTGATAGACAACTATTGCAAGGGAACAAATGGTGCCGACTACGCCATCGACGACA
>CAVGLH010000096.1:0-8715 GCA_963630065.1 Bacteroides fragilis
TTGAACCAGAACACGGAGTTGTAGTCGTTCGCCGTGGGCTGTTTGAGATTGCCTATCGCCGAGGCGAACCCACTGTTCTGCAAGGCAATGGCAATGAGGGGAAACACGTTGATCATCGCCATCATGCCAAAGTCTGCCTTGGACAACAAACGACCGAGCATGATGCCGAATACCAAGCCGATGACTTGCAACGCCCCATTGTTCATCGCCCCCCAAAAGAGTCCCTTCGCCGTCTTTTCCTTTAAAGTCTCTGCCATAACTAGCTATTTTATAAAAGAGGGAGGATTTTACGAAACTTGGAAAGAGCCATCCTCACCACAAACCAAGCATGCACACCAAGGGCGACCGGCAACCCATAATGCACACACATCACCCGGAAACGTTCCCTAAGGGAAGCCCGGTGGTTTTGCGTGGTCATGCCGCCATCCAAGAAATTGGTGACCACCGCATTCACATTGCGGAGAGGCAGGCGGCGGCGGGCCGACTCCTTCATAATGCGAATGCACCAGTCCACATCGGCGGAAAAACGATAGCTGAGGTCGTAGTGGACCTGCTTGGCTATGTCGGTGCGGGCATAGAAGGACTGATGGCAAACCAGCATGCCCCACTTGAACGACCGCCAAGACAAACGCTTGGGAGGAGAAAGTCGACGATGGCACAAGAAGCGGCCCTCATCATTCACGATGTCGGTATCGCCATAGAGCACGCCAGGCAACTCCTCGCCCTCTCCTACGCACCCCTCCACAAACTCCAGGGTATCGCCCGACGGGAACACGTCGCCGGCATTCATAAACACCAGGTAGTCGCCCGTGGCCATGTCGATGCTCTTGTTCATGGCATCATACAAACCCTTGTCCGGCTCCGATACCACCACAATCTCGTGGGCGTTCTCCCCCACGTCGCACTTATGCTGATAGGCCCTCACCATGGCGAGCGTCTTGTCCTTCGACCCACCGTCCATGATGATGTGCTCAATGTTGCAATAGGTCTGCCGCTGCACGCTGTCAAGAGTGCGCTGCAGTTCCCTCTCGGCATTGTAGGTACAGGTAACCACCGTAAACTTGATCATAACTTATAATTCTTATAGGCCAGGGCCTGGTTGTAAACTTCAATATACTTCATGGCTACGGCGTTCTGCGAATAGTTGCGCATCACCTTCTGCTGACAAGCGTTGGCCAGCGATGCCTTGTCGGCCTCGTCCAACACCCAATGGATGCCAGCAGCCAAGTCCTTGGCGTTACGATAGGCAGCCACATAGCCATTGCGCCGATGGTCTATCATCTCGGGAATGCCCCCTACCCTGAACCCTACACAGGGCACTCCGCAGGCCATCGCCTCCATGATGGTGTTGGGCAGATTCTCGGAGAGCGACGGCAAGACGAAGACATCGGCGGAATTATAGATGTCGACGATGCGCTTGTCATCACTCACATAGCCGAGCGGAATGATGGGAAAGGAGAGCTTTCCCTCGAAATCCTCGCTGTGTCCGCCCAGAATGGCCACACTCGTGTTTTCCCTCGTCTCGGGATGCTCCTCGGCCATCAGCCTGCAGGCCTCCACCAGATAGTCCATGCCCTTGTAGGGATTGGTAGCCTTCTGGGCAATGAAGAGGATGATGCGACGGTCGGCAGGCATCAAGGTGCGGAGCCTGGCTTCCTGCTTGCTTTCGGGATGATAGACATGGGTGTCTATCGGGTTGGGAATGGACACGATGCGATGGCCTGCCAGAAGTCCGCTCAGCCGGGCTTCCGCTGCAAGCCATTTGCTGCAGGTGACGAACGAAAGGGCACCGCTGTTGTAAATCTTCAGCTTTTTCCTCCATATCCTGGCCGACAAGTCGTTCTTGGCACCATTGCCGGGCAGATACCTACAGTTGCCGCAACCCGTAGTATAGCGGTGGCAACCCAAGGTGAGATGGCAGATGGAAGAGGCGGGCCAGATGTCGTGCATCGTCCACACCACGGGCTTTCCGCTGGCGATGATTTTCCGGATGCCCTTCAGGGAAAGCATGCCCTGGTTCACCCAATGCAAATGGATGACATCGGCCTCCTTGAACTCTGGCAGGGATGTGATGTCTACGCCGGCATTGGCCATGTCGAGCGCAAAGAGATTCTTCTTGGAGAAATAGAGATGCCAGAAGATGCACCAACGCTCCCAAAGGAAGTTCCACTGCGTCCGCAGGGTATGGGGCAAGCCCACTACCGTGATGTCCTCAGTCTGCTTGTCGCGCACCAGCATCTTCGCCTTAACACCACTGTTGTTAAGGGCATCCATCAGGCGATTGGCAGCCACAGCCGCACCGCCCGTCTTCTCGCTTGTATTTACTATGAGTACTCTCATCACACATTCTCTTATTTTATACGTGTGCAAAGGTAACTAAAAAATATGTGCTCGCAAAAGAAAAAAGGGAGTTTTTATCCCGTGGGGACAAAAAACGGGACAAAAAATATGCCACAACTCTCAACGAGCAGTGGCATACAATGATGTTTAACAACAATATGTCTCTCGGTCTCACGACTTTAAAACAAGGTTAAACAATCTACCTTAAAACCTAATAACTAAAAACCTAAATCTATTACTACTAACCTAAACAATCTATTAACCTTTTGACGTTGCAAAGTTACGATTAATATCAATACGTTCCAAATATTTTGAGAACAAAAATCACATCCTCTCTTTTTTCTTGACCTACGTCAATCGGGATGTATTTAAAACCTGCATGCGTCCAGCCATCGCCCCCTCATGCCTCAGGCTCTCTGTATCAGCACTGTGGCATAGGCAGATATGCCCTCCATACGCCCCGTGAAGCCCAGTTTTTCGGTGGTGGTGGCCTTGATGGATATCTGGTCTTCATCCACTCCCATCACACCTGCCAGACAAGCTTTCATGGCCGGCACGTGGGGATTAAGTTTGGGACGCTCGGCACAGACGGTGGCATCAATGTTTCCGAGGCGATAGCCCTTGGTGGCTATCAAGCCGATTGTCTTCTTCAGCAATATCTTGGAGTCTACATTCAGCGTCTCGGCAGCCGTGTCGGGGAAGTGATACCCGATGTCGCGCATGTTGGCCGCACCCAGCAAGGCATCACAGATGGCGTGTATCAGCACGTCGGCGTCGCTATGGCCCAGCAAGCCCAACTCATAGTCTATCTTGATTCCTCCCAGCCACAAGTCTCTATCCTTTACCAACTTGTGGACATCATATCCAAATCCTACCCTTATATCCATCTCTTCTATTATATATTATGGTGAAAAAACTATCTTCTCTTAAGCAAGTCCTTGATGCCATCCATGTCGAACGCCAGGGTGAAACGCAGCGTCTGGTCGAGCGGATTGCTCTTCGCCGTAGCCACCACATAGGCGGCATCGAGCGAGAACACGTTCATTTTGAATCCGGCACCCACGGTGAAATACTTGCGGTTGCCCTTGTTCTGGCTCTCGTGGTGATAACCTGCCCGAAGGGAAAACTTGTCGTTGTACACATACTCCGCTCCGATACCATAGTAGATTTCCTGCAATTCTTCTTTTAAGCCACCGGGAGCATCGCTGAAGCTCTTGAACATACCGCTGATGGCCGAAACTTCGTCGTATTCCTTATGCACCCGTTCCTCATAGGTAGAATTGTCCTCATCGGCATTTTGCTTGGGCACCGTAGGCACCAGATACTTGTTGGCATCAGCGGCAATGGTGAAACGGTTATATTCGTCGATGGGAATCATGAGCGAAACACCCAGACGGAGGTTGGCCGGCAAGAACTCGCCATACTCCTTTCCGCTAAAGGTGATTTTGCTACCGATGTTGGAGATGTTGAGACCGAGTCCCAACTGGCACTCGCGCTGGCCGATGTTGATGTAGTTCTGATAATAGGCCGAGAGGTCTGCCGCAAATGCCGAAGCGGGCGTGGCATTCTCGGTATAGTCGAAGCGCATGTCGGAATAGATCCAGCGGATGGCTGCCGCCATGGAGAATTTCTCGCTGAGCATCAAGGAATAAGCTACATCGAGCGACATTTCATAGGGCTTGATGACCATTCCGTCATCCTTGCCGTCGGTTCTGGTCGTAATCTCGCCCATATTGAAATAACGGAGCGAGGCCGACACTGCACTATAGTCTCCTATGCGGTAATAGCCTGCCAGATAAGCAAGGTTCATGTCGTTGACCAGGGATCGCAGCCACGGGGTGAAATTGAGTGCCACGCCTGCCCTTGAGATGCAGAAGGGGTACTTGGCCGCATTCCAATACTGGGAGTTGACGTCGGGGTCGGTGGCCGCTCCCACATCGCCCAGTCCACCACCGCGGGCATCGGGGGCTATCGTCTGTGAAATGACAGCATAGTTGACTGGATTGAAGAGATTCGCCTTGTCCTCTGCCCTCGCCTGTGTGACGAAGACCGACAAGACACCGCAAAGAGCCGTCTTAAGCATTCTGTTGATGTGCATATCCATATCTTGTTTTGTTTTCTTGATGACTTTTGTTATTTACTGATGATGAGCTTGTTCACCTTCGAGGTATAGCTGCTGCCGTCGCTCGCCACCTTCACCCGATAGAGGTAGATGCCGGTGCGCAGCGACTGTCCGCCGGTAGACGAGAGATCCCATTTCACCTGGTAGCTGTCGGTGTCGGGCACTCCCTTCTCAGAGTGATGCCACACCATTCTGCCCGCCATGTCGTATACTTCGATGGCTACGTCGATGTTGGTCTCCGTCCGGTCGTGGGTGATGACGAAGGTGGTAGAGTTCTTGGCGGGATTCTCCGTCACTCCCACTTGAATGAGGTTGGGACTCAATCCGCTCACCACATTGAAATGGAGCGTGGTGGTGCTGCTATTGTTCCGGGTGTCCCAGGCCCGGAAGGTGAGTTGGTGCTCGCCGGGATCGAGTTCGGGGATGCTGAATCGGGCCGTACCACTGGTATAGGTGCCGAAGTCGTAGGTGAAATAGTCGTTGAGCACATAGGTCTTGTCCATGTCTCCGTCAATCACTAGTTGCAGGTCGTGACCTATGCCGCTGCCCGTGGCGTTGATGCCTTCCTTGTCGGTGATTTCGGCCACGAAGTATGGAGTGGTGTTCACACTGCCGCCATCTTGGAAGGTGGCATAGTTGAGATAGCAGTGTACGGAGGGTCCGATGGAATCATTGTCCGCATCCTCCGTCCCCCCTACCACGAATTGCTCGCTGTAGCCCTGCGCACAGAGCGTCTTGTCGTCGCTCACCGCATAGAGATTGGCCAGTCCTGTACCTAGCGTATAATTGATGTCCATGGGCACGGCGAAGGAGAAGGCAAACTTTCCGTTCACCACGCTGTCCGTGCCCAGATAGATGGTATTGGGGCGGTCTTCATAGACGAACGCTTCGTCAGCTCCATCGCCAGAAGTGTCGTTGAGCTTGCAGGTAATCTCCTCCTTGGAATCCCGCACCTGTGCTGTCACCACGCCACGGAAGTTGTCCTCACCTACGATATGTCCCACCATGCGGGCCACAGCCCCAGCCTTCAACACAGCCTTTTCATTTCCATCGGCCGTAGAGATACCATTGATGGAGTCTACCACCACCTGCCTGTTGGGCAGGTTGAGAGCCAGGGCGGGATCGCCAAGCAGGGAATATTGCAGGTGGTTGACTGTGAGATCCTGCTCGGAAGCATCGATTCGCCCTGTCATCACATCGTTTTGTGCCAGGCGGTGAGCCTCCCCTATCGTGACGGGCTTTCCGTTTACGCGGCTCAACACTCGGCGCATGAAGGCATGGTTGATATGCCTGTTTTGCTGTGCATAAACCGTGCGGGTGGTTCCATAGAAAGCCACGGCACCACCATTCTCGTTCAGGACTGCAGTCTCGCCTATCGTAGTGCTGGTTCCGTCGAAGGGCATGACATCGCAAGAGGCCGTCACCCAGAGCGGAAGGTTGGCATTCTTGAATTGCTCGAAGTCGGAGACAGTGAGCACCGACTCGTGGGAGAGTTGGTTGGCACTTCCATGGCCCGAATAGTTCATCACCAAGGCACCATTCTTTTGCAGTCCCTTGATCACCTTGGTCACCTCTGGATAGGTGTTGCCCGTAGAAGAGGTTTCCCGTGTATAGGCATCCCACATCACTTTCTTCACCAGATAGCCGGGATAGAGCGAATCTATCTCCTCAGCCACCTCGTCGGCATGAGCCATGTGCACATTGCTGTTGCCGTCGTCGCCCATGAACACGAGCGAGTTCTGCCAGACACCGGCATTGGCATTGGTAGCATAGTTGATGACTTTGTCTACCATAATCTTGGCCTCAGATGCGGTGGTGACGGGGAATCTACCTACGGCTACATCCTGCAACTCACGGGTGGGATAAAGGCCGGCTCCCTCCCCCAGGATGCCCAACCAGCTGTCGCTCACATAGCAGGACACTGCACTGAAGGAGTTCTCGCTCTCATAGGCCAGCAGATAGTCGTCGGCATCGAGAGTCTTGCAAGTGGAGGTGAGCATGCGGTTGTCCCACACACAGTCTCCGAAAAGCAGGAGATACTTGGGTTTGTCTGCCTCAGAGGAAGCTCTGTCAGAAAGCATACGCAGATAGCGGCGATAGGCATTGGCATCGGGGGTTCCACTGGAAAATTCGTTGTATAGTTCGTCGGCTGGCACGATGCTGACTCTCAACCCGTCGTGGGTCTCATGAAATTCCTTGAGTCTTTTTGCCTGCGCCAAGAGTTTTTGCGAGGTAGGAATGATGATCACCATGTCGGCAGCAGCGTCGGCATGATGGTCTTGCCGGGTAATGGAATAGACATATTGGGCCTCGGGGATATTGGCGTCCAACTGCGGACGAGGCCCAGGCTTTTCCCATGCCACGGAAACATAGTCGAGATGAATGGAAGCTCCCGACTTGGGCCGAATCACCACGGTATCGGCCGTGCTGAAATCAGAGATGGCAAAATCCTTTGTCTTTTCCGAAGCCTTGACATAGGAGACATCCTCCATAAGACTGCTGAGGGAAAGCTTGACTGTTCCCAGAGAAATACCGTTTTTCAATATTTCCACCTCGCTTGTACCGCCCGAGGTGAGGGCCACGGAAAGGGTTCCCTTGGCGCAGTTGGCAGGATTGGAAATTACAATTCTCTGCGTGCTCCCAACTTTCACCTCTGTGGGGTCGAAGAGATTGCGTCCTCCCTCATACCAACTGAAACCGTCGTTCTCATAAAGGAAATGATAGTCTTCTGGCTGAGGATAATAGGAAGAGAAGAAAGCGGTGGAATCCAAGGTCGTGGGACTCTCGTCGGCCTGGGTGATAAAATAATATCCATAGGAAGAATAAGGGTTGCGGATGCGCTGGATGGCAGCATTGTCACTCCAGCTTACAGGACCTTTGGCATAAAAAAAGTGAGCTCCATCCACCACGCACTGCGGCACTTCCTGCAAATCGTCGGTACTGGCGAGATAGGAGGCGGAAAGAGCCTCGTTCTGCAAGTTTCCGCCATAACCATAAATCTTCACCTTGCTAAGGTCGGAAAAACCAGCCTGGCGCACCACTTGATCCGTTAGTCGGTGGATTCCAGACTCGCCCACCCTAATCTTGGCCCAACGCCCCTGCGAGAGCACAGAATGAGAAGCGACACTCTGTGCAACCATAGGCAGCACCTGCAAGAGCTGGAAAAAAGCCAACAGGATGTATTTCCAAACCTTTTTCTTCATATCAAATATTTACTTACAGTTGAAATCAAGCACTTTCCAGTCTTCGAGATAACCTTCAAGATGGTCGTCGATCTTGACAGGTCCGCAGCCCGTGGGACATCCCGTATAGAGCAGGTCGCCCGTCTTCAGCGTAAAATACTGGCTGATGTAGGAGATGATTTCGTCCACCTTGTAGAGCATGTCGCTGGAGCAGCCCTCCTGCACGTTCTTGCCGTTGATGTCGAGATGGAAGTGGATGGCCTGGATGTCGCGAAACTTCTGGATGTCGACCCACTCGCCTATCACGGCAGAACCGTCAAAACCCTTGGCCAACTCCCATGGCTGTCCCTTTTCCCTCAGTTGCTTCTGCATCTCTCGTGCCGTGAAGTCGATGCCCACGGTCACTGCGTCATAATAGCGATGGGCGAACCGCTGGGGAATGGTCTTGCCCAACTTGCAGATGCGCACCACCAGTTCCGTCTCATACTCGATTCTCCCCAAATGGTCGGGGATGAAGAATGGCTTGCCGTTGGTGAGCAAGGCAGAGTCGGCCTTGGTGAAGATGACTGGACGCTCTGGCCTGGCAGCGGAGCCATGTAGCGATTGATTGTGTTCGGCATAGTTCATACCGATGGCGAAAATCTTCATAAGCGAGAAATTATATAAAAGAAATGGGAGTCAGGAAGCAAAGCTAGCTTTGACTCCATAACTCCCGTGTATTCTAATTTAACTATAAGTCAAATTGTTTTTTTCTGTCTTTGAGAAATCCCGATTTGGATTACTCAGCAACAAGAGTGAAACGCTTGTAGGCAGTGATCTTGAGATCCTTGCTCTGAGAAGCGAGGAACTGGGCAACTGTCTGCTTGTCGCCGTCACCAAACTGGAACTCCTGGTCTACCAAGCAGTTCTCCTTGAAGAACTTGGCCAGACGACCATTGGCGATGTTCTGGATCATGGCAGGGTTCAAAGAAGCAGCCTTCTCCTCACCTACGGTCTTCTTGATGTTGCGAGCCTCCTCAGCCTGCTCAGGAGTCAACCAACCCTTCTTGGTGTTGCTCTCGATGTGGTCCT
>CAVGLH010000097.1:0-8694 GCA_963630065.1 Bacteroides fragilis
ATGAACAACCCGCTCTGCTACGAGCCCCACCCTCTCTGCATCGCCGTATGCAAGGAGCTGCAGGCATATCTCGAAAAGCGGGCAGACTGGCGGGAGGAGACAGACCGGGGCAAGATGTTCGGCATCCTTATCGTGGAAAACTGCGAGAATGCACAGATAGGTTATCTCGCCGCCTACAGCGGACAGATCGGCGGACGAAGCGACTGGGAGGATTTCGTGCCTGCCGTCTTCGACTATCTTCAGCCCGACGGCTACTTCAAGACCCACGAGGCGGAGATAACCCGCATCAACCACTCCATCCGCCAACTGGAACAAGACGAAAGGATGGCCAATGCAAAGCACCTCATCCTCGCCCTACAAGCACAACGCCAAAAGACCATCGACGCCTTTCAGCAAAAGATGAAGGAAGCTAAGGACAAGCGAGATGCCCGAAGAGAAGAAGCCCGGCAGAATGGCACGCCCCTATGCACCGAGGAAGAGGCTGCGATGACCAAGGAGAGCCAGTTTATGAAAGCTGAGCTGCGACGGCTGAAAAAATCGCTTGCCGAGAAGACGACACTAGAAACGGAATATGCCGACTATCAGGAGAACATCATCCGGCTGAAGCAACTGCGCAAACAGTTGTCCGATGCCCTACAGCAGTGGCTCTTCTCACAATTCCGTATGCTCAACTGGCAGGGAGAGGAAAAAGACCTACAAGAGATTTTTCGTGATGCAGCCCTCATAGACAATCCCCAGACATCCATAGCCTCCAAGCGGATGGCTCTCAAGATGGTTCCGCCGGCTGGCAGTGGCGAGTGCTGCGAGCCCAAGCTGTTGCAGTATGCTTTCCAGCACGGCTACAAGCCCTTGCAAATGGCAATGTTTTGGTGGGGGGAGAGCCCAAAGGAGGAAATCCGCCACCACCTGAACTTCTATCCTGCCTGCCAAGGCAAGTGCAAGCCCATCTTGCAGTGGATGTTACCAGAGGCCCTATTCTCTACCAATACCATTGAAGCTGACAGTACTATATATAATAAGGTGGAAACAATCTTTGAGGACAGAGAGCTTGCCGTCATCCATAAGCCCGAGGGACTGCTCAGCGTTCCGGGCAAAGACGCAAGCCAGCCTTCCGTCTACTCCCTGATGCGCAAGAGATACCCCGAGGCCGACAGTACGCTCATCGTCCACAGGCTCGACATGGCGACCAGCGGACTCATGGTCATCGCCAAGACAGACTTTGCCTACCATCGGCTGCAAAAACAATTCCTTTACCATCGGGTACAGAAGAAATACGTAGCCATCATTGGCTGCAAAAGCAAGGAGGAATGCGACAGAATACCACAAAAGTCTACCATCTCCCTCCCCCTGATGCCCGACTACCTGGACCGACCGCGCCAAACAGTGAGCCACGAGCTGGGCAAAGAGGCTGTCACCGAATATGAGGTATTGGAGCGAATAGATGACACCCACCTTCGCCTAGCCCTCTATCCCAAGACGGGCCGCACGCATCAGCTGCGAGTGCATTGCGCCCACCGGGAAGGTTTGGACGCTCCCATCCTTGGCGACCCACTCTACGGCAACGAGAAGGCATCCCGCCTCCACCTCCACGCCGAGGAGATAACCTTCGACCACCCCCTTACCAGAGAACGGATCACATTAACAAGAAAGGCTGATTTCTGAACAGAAACCAGCCTTTCTTGTATATTTTCAGAAATTCTCCTACACGAAAAACATCACGATGACCTGCGCCACAACCACCCTCACAAACATGCCGAGCGGATAGACCGTGGCGTAGGTGATGCTCGGCGTATCGCCGTCGAGTGTCTCGTTGGCGTAGGTGAGTGCCATCGGGTTGGCCATGCTGCCGCAGAGGATGCCGCAGATACTACCAAAGTCGTACTTCTTGGTCTTCAAGATAATCCAGCCCACGATGACCACGGGCAATACCGTGATGAGGAAACCGATGCCTACCCACATCAAACCCTCGGGACGCACCACCGTCTCAAAAAACTGGCCGCCAGCCGACAAGCCCAGACAGCCCAGATAGAGAGCCAATCCCAACTCGCGCAGCATCAAGCCCGCACTGCGGGTCATGTAAGAGATGAAATGTACACGAGGGCCCAGAGCACCTATCAGAATGCCCATCACAATGGGACCGCCAGCAATACCCAGACGCACAGGAGCCGTCATGCCCGGAAGGTCCAGCGGAATGGTACCGATGGCAAGACCGAGGATAATACCAAGGAAGACTGCACCAAGGTTAGGCTCGTTCAACGTCTTGACGGCATTGCCGAGGAATTTCTCCACCTGCTCGATACTGTCAGGATCGCCCACCACCGTGAGGCGGTCGCCATATTGCAGACGGAGGTCGTCGGTGGCGAGCAGACGGATGTCACCACGCAGCACACGGCTCACGTTCACCCCATAGGTGTTGCGCATCTGCAGACCGCCTAGTCGTTTGCCGTTCAGTCCTGGGCGGGTCATCACGATGATGCGGCTCTCCACCTTGGCGTCAATAGCATTCCAGTCCACCTTGTCGCGGTTCCAGTCCTTGTCCACCTTCTTGCCGAAGAGAATCTGCATGGCGGAAGCCTCTTCCTTGTTGGTCACCACCAGCACACTGTCGTTGGTATGCAGCACGGTATCTGCCTCCGGCACAATCACCTGGCCGGCTCTCCACACACGGGAGATGATGAACTTGCGATGCGTCATCATTGAAATCTCGGCGATGGTATTGCCATTGAGGGCAGGGTTCACGATGATATACTGCCCCACAGAAGTATGGTCGTCCTCGTCGCTCTTGCGAATCTCCAGATCCTCGGGTTTCACGAAGAGCTTCCTCAGCAGCATCATGGCCAGGATGACACCCACCACACCGAGCGGGTAGGTTACGGCACAGCCCAAGGCAGCACCTCCACTGGGCACACCCATCTGCTGCAAAGCCTGCTGGGCAGCACCAAGGGCCGGGGTATTGGTGGTGGCACCACAGAGGATGCCCATCATGTCGGGAAGACTGACAGGCAGCACGCAGCACAAAACCAGCGAGAGCAAAGTACCCACCAGGATGACCGCCATGCTCCACAAGTTGAGCGAAATACCCTCGTTTCGCATGGAACCAAAGAAGTTGGGGCCCACATAAAGTCCCAACACATACACAAACATGGTAAGGCCGAAGCTCTCGGCAAAATCCAGCATATTTTGGTCGATGGAGAGGCCGAAGTGGCCAGCCAGGATGCCCACGAAGAAAACGAAGGCAATGCCAAGGGATACGCCCTTGACGTGAATCTTGCCCAGGGCAAGACCCAATGTGCAAATCAAGGAAAGAATAACGATGCCCTGCACCGCCGAATGCACGCTTACTAAATTTTCAAACCACATGATGTTGTTTCTGTATCTATCTAGATAAGTCTTTAAACAATGTTCTTTTCGGCTGCAAAGGTACACCAAAAAGCGGACACGGCAAAATAAAAACAGAAAAATCTAGAAGGTCTCAAAGTTTTTTCGTACCTTTGCCACCGCAAAATTAGAAAAGAATGAAAGATATTTGTTGTATCGGCCACATCACCAAGGACAAGATTGTGACCCCAAACCGAACGGTTTATATGGCGGGCGGAACCTCCTTCTACTTTGCCTACGCCATCAACCAACTGCCGAAGAGCGTAAGCTTCTCGCTCGTCACGGCAATGGACCCCACGGAGAAAGAACCTGTGGAAAAAATGATCAAGGCCGGCATCGACGTGACGCTCACCCCCTCGCGCAACACCGTGTTCTTCGAGAACATCTACGGCGACAACCCCAACGACCGCAAGCAGCGCGTACTGGCCAAGGCCGACCCTTTCACCATCCAGCAATTGGAAAAGGCGGAGGCCCGGGTGTTCCACCTTGGCACCTTGCTGAGCGACGACTTCTCACCGGAAGTGGTGGAATATCTGTCGCGGAAAGGCCGTGTATCCATCGACGTGCAGGGCTATCTGCGAGAGGTGAGAGACGAGAAGGTGTACCCCACCGACTGGAAGGAAAAGCTCGACGTGCTCAAGCACACCTATTATCTTAAGGTGAACGAGACGGAGATGGAGACTATCACGGGACTGAAAGACCCGCGCGAGGCCGCCAAGCTCATCCACTTCTGGGGAGTGACCGAGGTCATCATCACTCTGGGCAGCGAGGGCTCGCTCATCTATGTGGATGATACCTTCCACGAGATTCCCGCCTATCCTCCCATTGAGGTGGTGGATGCCACGGGATGCGGCGACACCTATTCGGCCGGCTATCTCTACAAGCGATTGCAGGGTGCCACACCCACCGAGGCCGGAAAACTAGCTGCCGCCATGTGTACCATCAAGCTGGAACACAACGGCCCGTTCAACAGAAATATAGAGGATGCATACAAGATTATCCGATAAAAAACGCAATGCTACCCCCCTCTGGCGGGTAGCATTTTTTCATTTTTCTCTCATTTGGACTATTATGAACTTGCACGACACGCTTTTTTTTGCTAATTTTGCAAAAAATATAAAAGCAAACCCTATAACACCAAAAGCGTATGAAACAATTTAGCTTCAAGTATCTATCTGTCATAGCATGTACACTGCTAGCACTTTGTGCCTGCTCCGGAGGAAGCAGCAACGACATCGGCACGACACCCGACCCGTCTCCGACACCTACTCCCAGCCCATCGAAGCAACTGCCCATCAACATCAGCACTTCGATGACGAGCCGGGCCACCGACCAAGCCTTCGAGACAGGTGACAACATCGGTCTGTACGTGGTAAACCACAATGCCGACGGTTCCGCTGCAAGCCTACAGGCATCGGGCAACTATGTGAACAACATGAAGTATACCTACAACGGCACATGGAAACCAGCCACCCAAACCTACTGGAAGGACAACACCACCCAGGCCGACTTCTACCTATACTATCCCTACACGGCATCCGTGACAAGCGTCACCGCCATGCCATTCGAGGTGAAAGCCGACCAAAGCACATCCGCCAACTACAAAGCCGGCGACCTCTTGATAGGAAAGACCGCCGACGTGGCTCCCACCGAGACAGCCGTCAAGATAGATGCCAAGCACGTGCTGAGTCAGATAGTGATCAGTCTCGTGGCTGGCAATGGTTTTACAGAAGCCACACTCGCCTCTGCCAACATCAGCGTGAAAATCAACCGACTGAAGACACAGTACACCGCCAACCTGGCCACGGGTGTAGTGACCGCCAAGGGCGATGACGTAGACATCACCCCCCTGAAGGAAGACGGCAACAACTACAAGGCCGTCATCGTGCCGCAGGCCGTTGGCGAGGGCAACCTCATCACCGTCAACGTAGACGGAAGGGACTACAACCTGGCCAAGGCATCCAACTTCACGGCCTTCGAGGCAGGAAAGAAGCATAAATTCACAGTCACGCTGAACAAGACAAGCAATGGTATCAACGTGAACATCACCAAATGGGAAGATGACGGCAAGGACTATGGCGGCACTGCCGAATAGTTCTTTGGCCGGAGATTTCATTCTCTAGAGGATTCATCTTAAAAGAAAACTAATATGAAGACATTCAAACATACCTTATTATATATGGTTGCCCTGGGAGCCTTGGTGCTTACAGGCTGCAGCGACGACCTTTTCGGCAACAAGAGCGAGCAGAACGGCAGCGACCGCATCCAATTGTCGGGCGACATCGACCAACTGGCTGTGACCCGTGTCAACGACAATGGCTTCTGCAATGGCGACGTGATGGGTGTGTACATCGTTGACTATGACGGCAACGCTCCCGGCACACTCAAGGTGAGCGGAAACCGTGGCGACAATGTGCGCCATACTTATGACGAAGCCAATGCCAAGTGGAGCTCAGCCTACGACCTCTACTGGAAGGACAAGCATACCCATATCGACGTTTACGGCTACTATCCAGTTGGCAGTCCCGAGAGCATCGACGACTATCAGTTTGAGATACAGAAAGACCAGAGCAAGGCTTCGGAAGATGGCACGATGGGCGGTTACGAGTCGAGCGACTTCCTTTGGGGCAAGGTGACCGACGTGGCTCCTACCACCAGTGTGATTCGGCTGCCATTGGCCCATCGTATGTCCAATGCCCGAGTTACCTTGATACAAGGTTCTGGCTTCGCCGATGGCGAGTGGGCCAATACCGAGAAGATTGTCTTGACAGCCAATGTGGCTCGCAAGGCAAGCATCAACCTGTCTACTGGCGAGGTGAAGACTGCAGGCAGTGTGGAGAGCACTTCCACCATCCCATCCAAGGTTGGCGACGAATGGCGCACCATCGTCGTTCCTCAGACTGTGCCAGCAGGTACTACCCTGTTCAGTATCACCATCGCTGGCATGCCTTATAAGTTCACCAAGAATGAGGCTCTTACCTACGTGGCTGGCAAAATGATGAACTTTGGCATCAAAGTGGACAAGCAGGCAAGCAGCGGACAGTATAAACTGACATTGGTGAGCGAGAGCATCACCCCATGGGAGAACGACCTCGTGAGCCATGATGCCACGGCAAAGGAGTATGTGGTTATCAATTCTACGGCAGGTGGACTGAAGAATGCCATTGCTGCAGCGAATAAGGATTATACCAAACTGAAGAACCTGAAGATTACAGGTGAAGTAAACATAGAGGATTTCTACTTTATGAGAGACTCCATGCCAGTTTTGTCTGCACTTAACCTCAAGGAGGTGCACATTATGGAGTGGGTAAATCCAGACAACCACGAGGAGAAATCTCTTGAAGACAAAATTCCTGTAGCGGCATTCTATCCACAGGGAGGTGGAAACAATGACCGTCTTACCAACCTTGTATTTCCAGACAGACTTAAGGCTATAGGTGACAATGCGTTTTACAATTGCAAGGCTCTATCAGGTTCTCTGATAATTCCTGAGGGAGTAACAGAAATATCACGAGGTGCCTTCACCAATTGCAGTTCGCTAAATGGCTCTTTGTCTTTGCCATCAACACTCAAATATTTAGGTACTAGTGGAGATGGAGCCGACAAGGAAACAAAAGACGAAGGCATTGATTATTATAATGGAGTATTCCAAGGATGCAGCAATCTGACTGGAAATCTCATCATTCCAGACAATGTAGAAATCATTCGTGGATATTGTTTCAGCAACTGTACTGGCTTTTATGGAGAAATCAAACTTCCATCTAAACTAAGGAAACTCGGCTCTAGAGCTTTCTTCCTTTGCCAAAACCTAACAGGCTCTCTTGAGATTCCACAAACAGTTTCTTCCATACCAGATGAAACATTTACTGGATGTGGATTTAATGGAACGTTAACATTGCATGACGGACTAACAAGTATCGGTGCTTCCGCATTCTCTGATACAGGTTTGAAAGGTGAACTGCACCTACCCAAAGGTCTCAAGGTCATAGCTGACAATGCATTCTACAACGATGATTTTTCAGGAACATTGAACATACCATCAACTGTTACAAGAATAGGTGACAAGGCTTTTGCTTACAACTGGAGAATTATGGGCACATTGGAATTCCCCGAAGGTTTGGAGAGCATTGGTGCAGGAGCGTTTGCCAATTGCCGCAGTTTGGAGGGACTCATATTCCCGGAAAGTTTGGAAAACATTCGTTTTTCACCAAGTGTTTATGAAGACGGCGGAGCATTTCAGAATTGCTTCGGCATTAGCAGTATTGTCTGCAAAAGCGAAATGCCTCCTTATGTGAGTTCACAAGTCTTTGACGGAGTGGCTAAGGACAACTTCACGCTGGAAGTTCCAGAAGGTTCGATAGCTCAATATCAAGCAGCCAGTGGCTGGTGCGACTTCAAGCGCATTGCTGCTCATCACGAGCTCGTTTGCCGTCCATCCCTGGCCTGCGCCCTCAACACGGAGCACAAGCAGACTTTGGTTATCAATGCCGAGGGCGACTGGGAAGTGGCAAGCAAACCAGACTGGTGCGAGGTGTCTCCATCGAGCGGAAGTAAGAAGACGGAGGTAACACTCACTATCAATGCCATGGCGAAAGGCTCTGCCGACAGAGACGGCAAGGTGGTGTTCCGTCTGAAAGACAAGGACTACACCCATGAGTGCAGCGTGTCTCAATATGGTTATGAGTATGGTGAAGACGAATGGATTACTTTGCAAAAGGCTACCAAGGGCAACAATGGTGGTATCAACATCGTATTGCTCGGTGATGGCTATAATGCCAAGGATATTGCCAGTGGTGAATACTTGAAGAATATCAAGCAAGAGGTAGAGTACTTCTTCGGTATAGAGCCTTACAAGACCTACCGTGACTATTTCAATGTCTACACAGCCATGCCACTCTCTACAGAAAGTGGAGTCGGCACGGTGAACACCATCAAGTACAACCGCTTCAACACGACCTTCACGGGCGGTGTCGGTCTCAGGGCTGACTACGACGAGATATTCGACTACTCGCTGAATGCTCCTACTGTGACAAAGAACAACTTGGACCAGACTTTGATTATCATCGTACCAAACTCTACCGACTATGGTGGCATCTGCCAAATGTGGTACAGCGGTGCAGCCATCGCCTTCTGTCCTCTGAGCACCTACGGCTATCCTCTCGACTCACGAGGCGTGATTCAGCACGAGGCTGGCGGACATGGATTCGGCAAACTCGGTGATGAATACATCTATCACAATGCATTCATTGATGCATGTGGTTGTACTTGCTGCGGACACGTGGATGCTGTAAATGGCGCCAAGGCTCTCGGCTGGTA
>CAVGLH010000098.1:0-8257 GCA_963630065.1 Bacteroides fragilis
GGGTAACTGTAGGAGGTACAGCGCCCTCGCTGTACCACTCAAGCGAGAATTGAACAGCGCCCTCGCTGTACCAAGTTATTTTTTTATCGTCACTATGTATCTACATGTTAAAACAAGATATAACAAAGAAAGGTGGTGTAATGATAGGGAATCGTGTGAAAGCAAAAATCCTAACCGCCCATTATAAGCAGTTAGGATTTTCCTATGTGCGCCTGATAGGACTCGAACCTACACGGCCTAAACCACTAGATCCTAAGTCTAGCGCGTCTACCAATTTCGCCACAAGCGCATAAGTGGATGCAAAGGTAATACTTTTATTTGAATAAAAAGAAGAAAATGGAAAAAAAATGAGATTTGTCTTGCTATTTACGATAATTTGTGGTAAATTTGCAAGCAAGTTCCTACGGAATGAGCGTGGGGGCAAAATCTGTAAATATTGTGATAAGAAATGATGAGCATGAAGAAAATGATAATGGCGATGGGGGCTGCGCTCCTGTGTAGCATGATGGCTGTGGCCGCAGGCAAGAAGACTTCCACCACGCTGCCCATACAGGGGGAGGTGGTGAAGGCATCGCACCCGATGATACAATATGTGGGGCGCGTGAGCTTCGCCAAGAATGCCGACGTGGCCAGCTTCAACTATCCCGGTACCACCATCGAGGCGAGCTTCCAAGGGTCTTCGCTGAAGATGATGTGCCGTCCGATGACGGGATATTTCATGGCGCAGATTGACGGCTGCGAACCTTTCAAGGTAGGATTCAATGCCGAGCGCGACTCGGTGGTGACCCTGGCGACAGCCTTGCCCAAGGGTGTACACCACGCAAAGATAATGTATGTGATAGAGGGATTGTTCCGCACGCCGGAGTTCCGGGGCTTCGTGCTCGACAAGGGGTGTTCGCTTGTTGAGGCTCCAGCCCTGCCGGAGCGCAAGATAGAGTTCATCGGCAATTCCATCACTTGTG
Source organism: Bacteroides fragilis (assembly GCA_963630065.1). Lineage (GTDB taxonomy): Bacteria > Bacteroidota > Bacteroidia > Bacteroidales > Bacteroidaceae > Prevotella > Prevotella fragilis_A. Next base: position 963 of record CAVGLH010000098.1, read on the forward strand.
GCTATGGCGTGGAGAGCATCGGGATGAGCGACCCCTTCGAGGACGAGACAGAGAACCATTGGCTCACCTATGCCAACATCGTGAGCGACAGTCTGAAGGCGCAGCATATTTCCATCTCCCGCAGTGGCATCGGCGTGTATCGCAACTATAATGGCCCGAAGACGGGGAATGTGGAGAGCATGCCTTGGCAGTATGAATATACATTATTTAATAAGCACGACGAGAAATGGGACTTTTCCAAGTACCAGCCGCAGCTGGTGTGCATCAACCTGGGCACCAACGACCTCTCCACCAACAATTACGACATCACGCTCTATGAGAAAAACTACCGCATGTTCCTACTGCAGGTGAGGGGGAAATATCCCGATGCCAAGATAGTGCTTCTCACGGGGCCGATGCTCGGCGAGAAGGAGAGCAACGAGCAGAAGGCGGCTCTCGACAGAATATGCAAGGACTTCAACAAGAAAGACAAGAACGTCTTTCGCTTCGATTTCTCCTTCCAGCAGGGCGACTTGGGATATGGAGCCAGTTGGCACCCCAGCATGTTACAGCACCGGAAGATGGCAGGCGAGTTGTTGCCCTTCCTGAAGAAGATAATGAATTGGTAAGACGAATGAAATGACAGACATGATGAAGGCAAAAATATTTTTCTTTTCGGTTGCGCTGATGGCTGCAACCCAGTTGTCGGCGCAGACACCACAGGAGGATTTCCGCCGCGACACCACGCTCTCGGCTAGCAACTATGTGGCCTATCGCGGTCCGCAGAAGCAGATGACTCCTGCCCCCAAGGGCTACAAACCCTTCTATCTGAGCCACTATGGCAGGCATGGCTCCCGCTACATGATAGGCAAGTCGGCCTACGACGTGCCCTACCGTACTTTGCTCCGTGCGAAACAAGAAGGTAAACTTACTGCCAAGGGCGAAGAGACGCTGGGGAAAGTGGCTCTGTTGAGAGATGAAGCCAAGGGGCGCGACGGGGAGTTGACACCCCTGGGTGCCATCCAGCACCAGGGCATCACACGGCGAATGATGGAGCGATTTCCCGAGATATTCGCAGGCAATACAAACGTCGAGGCAAGGAGCACGGTAGTGATTCGCTGTATCCTCTCCATGGAGAACGGCTTGCAGCAGATGCTGCGCATCAATCCCAAGCTCAACATCTTCCATGATGCCAGCTATCACGACATGTATTACATGAACCAAGACGACAGACGGCTCGACAGCCTGAAGTATTGCGTGGGAAGGAATGTGGCGCAGGAGGATTTTCGGAGAAAGCATGATTTCAGCGGCAGATTGATGCAGAAACTCTTCAACGACCCAGCCTGGGTGAAGCAGAACGTGGACCAGCGCGACCTCAACTGGAAACTCTTTGAGATGGCAAGCAGCGTGCAGGGCACGGAACTGCGCGGCAAGGTATCGCTCTACGACCTCTTCAGCGAAGAGGAAATCTACCAAAACTGGGTGGTGAGCAACGCCTGGTGGCAGATGTCGTATGGCAACTCGCCCTATACTGGCAACACCCAGCCCTTTTCGCAGCGCAATCTTTTGAGAGACATCATCGAGAAGGCTGACAGCTGCATCGCCCTGCCGCATCCAGGTGCCACACTCAGATATGGCCACGACACGATGGTAACGCCGCTCACCTGCCTCCTGAACCTGAACGGCTATGGCGAGGAAATCAAGGACCCGGAGAAGATTGCCACCCAGTGGTTTGACTACAAGATTACGCCGATGGCCACCAACCTGCAGTTTGTGTTCTATCGCAACAAGGCCAACGATGTGCTGGTAAAGGTTCTCTTGAACGAGGACGAGGCCACCCTGCCCGTGAAGAGCGATGTGGCTCCCTATTATCACTGGAATGACTTCAAGGCTTATTGTCTGGAAAAGCTTCGTTCTTACAAAAGATAAATGTGGCATTTAATGAAGAAGATAGGTTTTTGTGTTTTGACGGCTGTGGGGCTCTTCGCCTTGCCAACATCTTCGTCGGCCAAGGGAATCGGCGAATTGTTTGCCAAGGTGATGGGCGTATCCGACTCGGCCTATGTATTGCCCGAGCGGTTCAACAGCTACGCCAATACCTATATGTTCGACAGCCACCAGAGTTTTGATTTTGCCCTGAGTGGCGGCAGGCAAAGGCTCAAGTTGTCGCCCACCAACTGCCCGAAGTTTGGTGTGGGTGCTGGCTATAGCATCTTTGCGGGAAGTTATTCCAAGAGTCTCAATGCCATCAGAGGCAAGAGGCAATCCAACAACTCCGACTTCTCGTTCGACATCGTGGCCAACAGATGGGGACTCCAGATTTACAACCGCAAGGTGAATGGGGATGCCCGGATTGTAGGGTCTGAGGGATTCGAGAGAGGAACGGTAGGGCAGGACGAAGAAGTGTCGTGGGACGGAAGCAATCTGCAGAATGCGCAGGCCGTGGATCTGAAGGGGGAGGATTACGACGGGTTTACTTCGCGGGAGACGGGAGTGGACTTCTATTATGTATTCAACTTCAAGCACTTTTCCTACAAGGCGGCTTATGGCTATTCCACCCGCCAGGTGAGGAGCGCGGGAAGCTTGATAGGCGGTCTCTCCTATGTCGACTTCCGTGGCGACTTGGTGCTTACGCACGAGCCCTTTTTCGATTACGACAACTACGACAAATGGTTTTGGGGAGAGACGGAGAAACTGACCTATGTGCCGTGCGTCACCCAGGAGGTGGACTTCCGCTACCGCAAGTTGAGCGCCAAGTTGGGCTATGGCTACAACTGGGCTTTTGCCCACAATTTTGTGTTCAACGCCACGTTCTATCCCGTGCTCTCGCTCAAGTGGAGCAAGATTACCACCTACACGCTCGATGACCTCAACAAACAGCAGAATGTATATAATGGCGACTGGAGCCTTGATTTCATGGGGCGAGGGTCGGTGCAGTGGAACAACGGCCAGATGTATGCCGGCGTGTATGGTGACTTCACCACCTTCCGCTACAAGAAGGACGAAGTGAATATGTCGCAGCTTTATGCCGAGATGCGTATTTGCGTGGGTGTGTACTTCAATTTGTTTAAGTGGAAGAAAAAGAAGAAGTGAAATACTGTATTAAAGGTATGGGAAAAATGAAATGTCGTGTGTCGTTGCTGAAAGCCCATGTGTGGCTTGTCTTGCTCCTTGGTTGCCTGGGCATGTCTTCCTGTTATAAGATGGACGATGATGACAGCTCTGAGGAGCAGATGCTAGACCGAAGGATGGCCCAGTCGTATATCCTGAGCTCGTACAACCAATGGTGCGCCGCCTATCCTGCGGCGCGAACTGGCCTGGAGAAGCTGGCCAATCTGGATTCGCTCCTGAACCAATATCAGTGGGAAGGAAAGGATGAAGCTGTCAATCTGGTGGAGCGGTGCCGACAGGCGATGCTCGTCGGCGACCTGACAGCTTTTCGGGATGCGCTGACTTATTTTAAAGCTCATGCGGGGATATATGAGGCGGATGCCGACAAAGAGTTTCGCAAGATAGAGGATGCCGACCGTCGGCTGGAAATTGCTTTCAACGACACCACCCATCTCGCTTTCTCTTGGAAGGTGACGGAGTCGGACGACGGCAACACGATGAAGGTTGACCTGTCTCTGCAGGTCAACGACTACCTGCTTTCCGGAAGTACCTCTATTGCTAATGACTGCGTAGGGTCATCCTATCAGCTGACGAAGGGTGGGGTGGAAGGCTGCTTGCTGACTTTGCAAAAGACGATGAAGGGTGAGGATTTCCTGGAGGTTGTGCGGAGCGACAACGATTCCTTGTTCGTCTCATCTGCCTCCAGCGAACTGCGAGTGCAGCTGTCGGGAGGACTGTGTTTGTATGAGAAAGCTGGAAGCATGGAGGCCTTTTTCAAATTTCTCATGGAGTATAAGGATTTGCAGGTGACCAATCCCAAATTGTATATGCAGGAGTTGGCTAAGTTGCGCAACGAATTGGAGCGCACATGGCTCGCTACCCCCGATGGAGTGGTGCTCTGCGAGTTGTTTTCAGGCGAAGTAGATGAAGGTGAAGAAGCGAATTTGGCGGTGTATCTTGTATGGAACGACGATATGGCGCAGACGCTTACGGAGTTTGCGTCGTCTTGTGCCAATGAGAATTTCGCCAAGGATATGGCATTGCTCAACAAAATCCTATTATGTAATGATTAAAAAATAACTTGGTACAATTTGTTGATGGGATATACGCAAGTTTCTGATTTGGAAACTCCCCCTTGAGTGGTACAGCGGGGGCGCTTGGAGCTAATTTGCTTGAGTGGTACAGCGGGGGCGCTGTACCTCCTACAGTTACTCATACTTGCCAGAAAAGGCAATTATAGGAGGTACGGCGCCCCCGCCGTACCACTCACGGAATTGTTTCTTCGCCCCTCCCTGAGAAATGTACCAACTTATTTTTTTATTGTTTTGCCAGCCAGTCCTTGTCCTTTTGGTCTTCTTCGAAGTCTTTGTCGGAGAAGAGGTTGGTCTGTCCGGTCAGTTCGTCAATCACTTGTTGCTGGCTCTTGCCTGCGTCCGGGTCGAGGTTTTCTGTGGGCTCGCTGTCCTTTTCGTCGTCTTCAGCGCTGGAATCGTCGTCGGTTGGCGGCTCGGGGAATCTCGTAGGCTCCAGCTCCTCGATGTTTTCCAATGTCCAGGTGGTGAGTCGCTTGCCCTTGGCCTTGAAACTCTTTTGGGCGATAAACTGCTCGGCGTCTATCTCCTCGGCGGGGCGCACGGCATCTACCCCTCCATAGGTCACCTTGAGACGGGGGAATGGCGTGTCGGTGAGCAGGATGAGCTTGCTGTTCGGGTTCTCGCCCAGGCAGTTCTGATGGCGCTTGGTGGCATCCATCGTGAATCGCTTGATGTAGGGATAGCCCTCGTTGTCGGCATCATAGAGGATGGCTGTCCACACCTTGTGCTCGTCCCATTTCTCCAGGCGCAGGATGTTGTCCTCGTAGTGGTTGTTGGGGTCGAAGTTGGTGATGTAGAAGTCGCCGTTGTCTAGTACCACCAGGATGTTCTCGCCGTCGTTGAACTCGCCGAGGAATCGGCCGTTCTCATCATAGTTGATGCGGTTCACGTCGGGGTCGAACCATACCTTTCTGCCTCCCAGTGTGCTGTGGCCGTGGCTCTTCAGGCCGATGCGGCGTATGGTGCGCTTGGTGAGCAGGTTGCCTTTGGCGGCGCGTCCCTTGATGAGGATGTCGGAGAAGTCTTTCTCCAGGAAGATGCTCTGTCGCTTCTTCGACAAGTCGGGTTCCAGTGTCACCTTGATAACTTCCGCCTCTCCGTTGGGGTTGGCGGTGAAGTAGATCACCTTGCTGCCCGCCGTGCCCTGCGTGATGTCATACATCTTGTCGCGGGTCATGGCGGTGACGTTGAATCGCTTGATGAAGTAGTCGCCCTGCTTGCCGTCGCGGTAGACGCAGTTGTAGATGGTACGCTTGTCGTTCTTCTTGAACACCTGCACGTGGAGGATGTTCTTGCCCACGAATATCTTGTCGGCCACCTTGCTAACCTTGAACTTTCCGTCCTTGTAGAAGAGGATGATGTCGTCGAGGTCGGAGCAGTTGCACACGAACTCGTCCTTCTTCAGTCCCGTTCCCACAAATCCTTCCTGTCGGTTGATGTACAGTTTCTCGTTGGCCTCCACCACCTTGGTAGCCTCGATGGTGTCGAAGTTGCGAATCTCTGTTTTGCGGGGGTGCAGCTTGCCGTATTTGCCCTTCAGATACTCAAACCAGTTGGTGGTGACATCCACCATATGGGCGAGGTCGTTCTCTATCTCGGCCAGCTCCGCCTTGATTTTCATCAGCAGTTCGTCGGCCTTGTCCTTGTTGTATTTCAGGATGCGCTGCATCTTGATTTCAAGGAGCTTGAGGATGTCCTCGCGGGTTATCTCGCGGTGGAAGGCATATTCCACCATACCCTTGCCGTCCACCTCTGCGGTAAACAGCTTGTCCTTGAAAGGCTCCAGCTTGGAGTCGATGAAAGCCACCACCTCGTCCTGGCTCTTGCTCTGCTCGAACTTGCGCTCCTTGTAGATGCGCTCCTCGATGAAGATGCGCTCCAGCGAGGAGAAGAATAGCTGTTCTTCCAATTCGCCTTTGCGTATCAAGAGTTCCTTGCGCAGCAGTCCCATGGTGCGGTCTACGCTGTGGCGCAATACATCGCTCACGGTGAGGAACTTCGGCTTGTTGTCTTCGATGACACAGCAGTTGGGCGAGATGTTGATTTCGCAGTCGCTGAAGGCAAAGAGGGCGTCGAGCGTCTTGTCGGAAGAGGTTCCGGGTATGAGGTGTACGAGGATTTCCACGTTGGCGGCGGTGATGTCTTCTATCTTGCGAGCCTTTATCTTGCCTTTCTCCACCGCCTTCTTGATGCTCTCGATGAGCGTCTCAGCGGTCTTGCTGAACGGTATCTCGGTGATGACGAGCGTCTTGTTGTCGAGCTTGTCTATTTTGGCGCGTACCTTCAGCACGCCGCCACGCTGTCCGTCGTTGTACTTGCTCACGTCGATGGCTCCGCCTGTGGGGAAGTCGGGGTAGAGTTGGAACGGTTCTCCCTTGAGATAGTGGATGGCGGCATCGCAGATGTCGTTGAAGTTATGGGGCAATACCTTGCTGCTCAGTCCCACGGCGATACCTTCGGCACCTTGTGCCAGAAGCAGGGGGAACTTGGCGGGCAGGGTGATAGGCTCCTTGTTGCGGCCGTCGTAGGAGAGCTGCCAGTCGGTGGTCTTGGGGTTGAATACTACGTCGAGGGCAAACTTGGAGAGTCGGGCCTCGATGTATCGGGGAGCCGCAGCGCGGTCGCCCGTCAGGATGTTTCCCCAGTTGCCCTGTGTGTCGATGAGCAGGTCTTTCTGTCCCATCTGCACGAGGGCGTCGCCGATGGAGGCGTCGCCGTGGGGGTGGAACTGCATGGTGTGTCCCACGATGTTGGCCACCTTGTTGTACCTGCCGTCGTCCATACGCTTCATGGAGTGGAGGATGCGTCGCTGCACGGGTTTGAGTCCGTCCTCGATATGGGGGACGGCACGCTCCAGAATAACGTACGAGGCGTAGTCGAGGAACCAGTTCTGGTACATTCCGCTGAGATGATGCACTGCGGAAGCGTCGAATCGGTTCACCGGCTTATAGTCGGAGTGCTTGTCGGTGACAGTATCCTCATTGTTTTCTTCCGAACGATTGTCGGGAGCGTTTCCTCCCTCCAGTTCGTCTTTATCTTTTATTTCGTCGCTCATTTATAGCTTTTATAAACTATCTATCCATTTTTGACCTGATTTGGTGTTGAACCAAA
>CAVGLH010000099.1:0-8241 GCA_963630065.1 Bacteroides fragilis
ACTTGCTTGAGTGGTACAGCGAGGGCGATCACTTGCTTGAGTGGTACAGCGAGGGCGATCACTTGCTTGAGTGGTACAGCGAGGGCGATCACTTGCTTGAGTGGTACAGCGAGGGCGATCACTTGCTTGAGTGGTACAGCGAGGGTGATCACTTGCTTGAGTGGTACAGCGAGGGCGCTGTACCTCCTACAGTTACCCCTGCTTGCCAGAAAAGGTAATTATAGGAGGTACGGCGCCCCCGCCGTACCACCCAAGCAAGGAATTGCCGGAAAAAGGCAATCAAAGGAGGTACGGCGCCCTCGCCGTACCACCCAAGCAAGGAATAGCATCCCAGCCCCCTACTCCTTTCTCTTCCAGATATTCATAACCTTTCGGCGGATGGCGATGACATTCAAGACAGACACCACGAGAAACAAGCCGAGCCCCAGGGCTACGGCTGGCAGCATCGTGCCCTCCTGGATATCGGGGAAGATGGCCTCGATGAAGTCCATGTAGTAGCCACGCACGAAGAAAAGGATGACCCAGGCGATGATGAGCACCACGATATTGAGCGTGATGGTGAGCATCTGGTAGGGCCGCGCCACATTGGCGGGACTGTAGCCTATCAAGAGCAGGTTCTCCAGCTTGCTGGAGTTCTTCTGCACCAGCAGGTAGATGCTGAGCATCAGGATATAGAAGCTCAGGATGGAGATGATGAGTCCGATGACCATCACCACCGACACCATCATGCGCAGGAAATAGGTAGTCTTCTCGGCGTCGAGCTTGTCGGTCTCCACCTCGTAGCCGTTGTCGTCGAGATACTTGGTGATGCTCTCGTCGCCGGGATTGCCCACCTCCACGATGAGCCGCGTGGGGTCGCTCTTCTCGCCGGGCGCAAACTCCCGGTTGCTCCAGTCCATGAAGGCCTGGGGCACGAGGATGGTGTTCAGGCGTGTGGAAAAGCCGATCACCTTGCCCTTGAACTGCTCCTTCTGCCCGCTGTGCTGGATGAAGATATGGAAGTCAATCATACCCATCAGACCATCGCTGATTTTGGGCAGGGAATGACTCTGGGCGAAACCGAAGTTATACATATTAATATAGGTACGCGGGAGGATGATGGGCACTTCCTTGGCACCGGGGGTATATTTCCAGTCCTTGAGCGGCACATCGACAAAACCGTCGGGCACGCTCTCGAAGAAGAGTTCGCTGTTGAGCACGTTCACCCCGTTCACGCCCATCTGGGCATCCACCTTGTATTCGGTGGAGGTGAACTTGCCCACCTTCTTCACAAACTTCTGACTGCTGACTTCCTCCACCTCCGAGGCGGAGAAGTCGTTGGACCGGCCGCTGATGGTGTTGCCCATGCCTATCTTCTTGCTCATGATGAGATAGTCGGCCTTCATGAAACTGTCTTCCTGGGTGAAGACAGGCAGCACGTCCTTGTAGAACTGGAATCCGAAGAGGACGATGAGCATACCGAAGAGGTTGGCGAAGGCGAAGCCCGCAAACTGTGGTATGCTGATATGCTGACGAAGTAATTTCCAAACCAGATTCATAGCTTAAATGTGTGTTCGTAATTGAGTTCCATGTGCTTGCCGATGCTGGTGACGATGACACCGGCTCCCTGCGCCTTGGCCTCGGTCATCATGATGTCGGCCATGATGGCGGAGTTGTTGTCGTCGAGGTGACTGATAGGCTCGTCGGCGAGGATGAAGTCGAAGGGCTGGCAGAGGGCACGCATCATCGCCACGCGCTGCTGCTGCCCGAAGGACATACGGCCTATCTTGGCATCCACCTTGTCGGGGATGCCGAGCATGTCGAACCATCGCAAAATCTGCTCACGGCTCTTGAAACCCGTAATCTTGTTCTTGATCTCCACATTCTCCATCGCCGTCAACTCGGGGAAGAGACGGAGTTCCTGGAAGAGATGGCTGATGTGGCGCTTGCGCATCTCCACCCAGTCGGAGACCTTATAGTTGGCGGTAACGTCGTTGTCGAACATCACGCTTCCGCTGTAGTCGTGACGGTAGCCGAGCACGTAGCTGCAGAAGGTGCTCTTGCCGCTTCCGCTCTCCGCCTCGACCAGATAAAGATGGCCTTTCTCGAAGGTCACGTCCTGATTCCATACCTCCGACTGTAGGTCGGTGCGCTGGGCAAAGACCTGGGGGAGAACGGAATGAAACTGAATCTTTTCCACTTTTATGTTGTAATTTAAATGTTAAGTGAGGCTTGTGTCATTTATCACCTTTTCACTTTTTCACTTTTTCACCTTTTCACTTTTTCACTTTTTCACCTTTGTGTAATTAAAAACAGTTGGTACTTTTCTCATGGGCAAAGATACAAATCCTTGCTTGAGGGTGGTACGGCGGGGGCGCCGTACCTCCTATGATTACCTTTTCGGGCAAACCTTGCTTGAGGGTGGTACGGCGGGGGCGCCGTACCTCCTATGATTACCTTTTCGGGCAAGGATGGGTAACTGTAGGAGGTACAGCGCCCTCGCTGTACCACTCAAGCAAGTGAGCGCCCTCGCTGTACCACTCAAGCAAGATTTGAACAGCGCCCTCGCTGTACCATTCAAGCAAGTGAAATGCCTCGCTGTACCAAGCTATTATTTTAGCATCACTATTCCACCGTATAAACGATGGAGTTGAGATTGCCGAACAGAGGGGCGAGCAGGCCTGTCACGGCAGAGACGGCATCGTTGCCACCACCCGTCTTGGCAAGGTTGATGACCATCGCCAGCTTCTGCCCCGTCACCATCTTCTGGATATCGGCACTCACGGGATGCGTGGAAGGCTTGATGGAATACTCCGCACTCAGCTCATCGTTGCCGCTGAAGAACTGCTTGTCGGCAGTAACACCGAAATAAAACATGGTCTTGCCGTCGGAATAGACGTAGCTGTCCTTCCCCCAGTTGCCGATGGACGTACCCTTGGGGCACGACTTCTTCCAGTAGTCCACGTCGGCAAGCCACTTTGTATCGGCCAGCTTCGCAGCCATCATAATCCTCATGCCGTCATCCGAGAGAGAGGGCAGCACAATCGCCATGTCGCCGTCGACACTGCGGATGATATTGTCCATATCGATTGCCGTATTGATGCCCATCAACAGCTGCTGGATGCCGGGATTGCTCCGCATCATGGGCAGGAAGCCGGTGCCCTCCACATTCATGAAGATACCCGCCAAGGCATCGGCAGGCATCGACTTCACATAGTCGCCCTTGACGGGGCGATAGTTCTGCACAGCCTTCTTCAGCTCCGCATCGATAGCCTTATTGAAGGAAAAAGTCTCGCCGGTGATATGCAGAATCCCCTTGCCGATGTCCATCCTGGCAGCTATCACGATCTGCGAGGCATCTGCACCCTTGGGGGCGCCCAAGGTAAAGGGAGCCACGAATTTCTCTGGAAGAGCCTGCACCTGCGCCACCATCGCCATCGGCGAAGAGATGCTGTCGAGACGGGCGAACATGGGCGAGGCAGTGATGCCGTCTTCCTCATCAGCCTTGAGATATTTCGCCATCTGATTCTGGAGCTGAGCCTGGGCATCCGCCATCACAGGGCCCATCACCAGGAGAGCATCATCCGAGAAGCCCACCAGCCAAGAGTCTTTCAATACCGAGAAACGGAAACCCTTGCGCTCGGCAACCGCGGTGGCCAGCCGCTGCTTGGCAAGGGAGCCGAGCCACTCCTCCACATCCCCCGCACTCTTCACCTTGGCACAGAGGCCCAGGTTGCCGTCGGCTGTCTCGAAGAGATAAAGTTTTTCGGAAACATCGATGCCACACTTGCCGGCATCCTCGATATGCAGCAACGACTTGAGCATCTCGGCCTTGTCGGCATCGCTCTTGCCGGCCGCCATCTGCTGCATGTCTACAGAGATAATGGCCGTACTCTTCTTGGGGATAGCGTTGAGATAATCACTGCCTGAGCAAGAGCTTAGCACAAAAACCACCAATGCCAAGCCCGCTAGAAACAAATTCTTATACAATCTTGTCATTATACATTATAATATATATATACATATAAGCAATCAGTCTTGTCAGAAAAGGGCCTTAGATTCTCCTGGCCAAATGAGCCATGTGGACAGCCGCAAGGCCGGCCGTCTCCGTGCGAAGGCGACTGGTGCCCAGCGACACGCTCTCAAACCCATGGTCCAGGGCGAAGCGCACCTCGTCGATGGAGAAGTCGCCCTCTGGCCCCACCAGCACCGTGATGTCGGCCGGGGAGTCGTCGGAAGCACTCTCCGTTTTGCGGGAAATCTCCTCGAAGAAGTCCTTCTTCTCCACCTCCTCATAACAGTGGCAGATGAACTTGCGCCCCGGGCGGGGAGCCAAGACAAACTCCTTGAACGCCACCATCTCGTGGACCGCCGGTTTCCAAGCCTTGTGGCTCTGCTTGACGGCGGCGACTACAATCTTGTCTACCCTGGGCGTTTTCACCACCTTGCGCTCGGAAAACTGGCAGCAGAGGAAGGAGAGTTCGTCAAAACCTATCTCGGTAGCCTTCTCCGCCATCCATTCGATGCGCTCCATCATCTTGGTGGGGGCGATGGCCAGATGCACCCTGCCCTTCCAGGCACGCTGCTGCGGCATGGTCTCCCTCACCTCATAGAGACAGCGCTTGCTGGAGGCCGTGGTCACCTGGGCCCTATAGAACACGCCCTCGCCGTCCATGAGAAAGATTTCATCGCCGGCCTGTAGGCGCAGCACACGGAGCGCATGGGCAGCCTCCTCGGGCGGCAGTTCGGTCGCGTCTGCAGCCTGGGGCACATAAAAGTATCTTACTTCTTTCATAGCGTCACGTCATTGGGGGCTGGGGGTTAAATTCCTAATGCGTTGCGGCGTTTCATCTCATCGCGCAACAATGAGGCCGTCTCATAATTCTCCTCGGCTACGGCTTGCCTAAGCCCTGCCTTGAGCATCGAAATGCTCATGCCCGTGATGGGGAGAGAGACACATGACATACCTTTTTCAAATGGCGTGGAGAAAAATTGGAAAGCATCGCCGCTAGCCATGAAATCCAAGCCACTCAGCAAGCCAAGGAGCACTGCCTGGTCGGTTTTCATGACAAACCTTTCGTCAGTGTCCACATCTATCAACTCCGCCTTGAAGCCGTCCCTCCTGTCAGCGTCAATTTGTATCTCATAAGTATCAGGGTCGGCATCTCTCCAAAGTTTGGAAGCCAAAGAAACAGCACATGCCTCTTTTCCCGGCACCTTGTCCAGATGCGCCTTGATCAGGGAAGCCACAGAATAATCGGTAGTGACCGAAATGGCGCGCCTCTCTTCCAGGTCGGAGAATATGACGACATAAGTATCCTCGGCCATGGGAATGCTTAGCGTGCCTTGATATTTTAACTTGTACAACATAATTGCACTCCTTTCTATTATTATTGTTGATTCGTTTTACTTTCCTTCGACGGACGGAAGAGGACGGCAAATGCAATGCCTACCGCCAAAGCATAGCCGGCGAATATCAGCCAGCACGGAGCCCATGTGACTACTCCTGCCGCATCAGTATGGGCGTTGACAACCGCCTGGGCAGAAAGGGTTCCTACCGTGGCACCGATACCATTGGTCATCAACATGAACAGCCCCTGGGCACTGGAGCGCAAGGAAGGGTCGGTAGACTTGTCGACGAAGAGGGAACCGGAGATATTGAAGAAGTCGAACGCCACACCATATACAAGCATGGACAGGATGAACATCCAAACCCCGCTGCCGGGATTGCCCACGCCAAACAAGCCGAAACGCAGCACCCATGCAAACATGGCTATCAGCATCACGTTCTTGATGCCGTATCGCTTCATGAAGAAAGGAATGAGCAATATACAGCACGTCTCGCTAATCTGGGAAAGCGAAATCAGAATGTTGGCATGATTCACCCCGAATGTTCCCGCATACTGCGGATCGGCCCCGAAAGAGGTGATGAAAGGATTGGCAAATCCGTTGGTGATCTGCAAGCTGACACCGAGCAGCATCGAGAAGATGAAGAAGATGGCCATGCGCTTCTGCTTGAACAGCATGAAGGCGCGAAGGCCGAAGGCATCGACCAGACTCTGCTTGTTTTCCTTGGCGCTCACGGGGCAAGAAGGCAAGGTGAAGGTGTACAGGAACAAGATGAGACTGACGACTCCGGAAGCCACAAACTGGTTCTGATTGGGCTGGAAGCCCATCAGGTCGACAAACCACATCATGCAGATGAATCCTATCGTGCCAAACACACGGATGGGCGGGAAATCCTTCACGGTATCCATGCCCGCCTTGGTCAAGCCGTTGTAGGCCACGGAATTGCTCAGTGCCAAAGTAGGCATATAGAAAGCCACGCTCAGCGTATAGCTCCAGAACACCCAATCCATCTGGCCTGCCGAGCCGCAATAGGCGGCGCCAAACATGAAGAGAGCTGCCAGCAAATGGCAGAAGCCCAGCAACCGCTGCGCCGGAACCCATCTGTCGGCCACAATGCCCATCAGCGCCGGCATGAAGATAGACACAATGCCCTGCACTGCGTAAAACCAACCGATTTGAGACCCCATGCCAATGCTGCCCAAATAGGTTCCCATGGATGTGAGATAAGCTCCCCAGACGGCAAACTCAAGGAAGTTCATCAGCGACAAGCGTACTTTCAGATTCATATTCTTGTATTTTTTCCTTAGCTATTTCTTGCAATTAATATTGCAAAGGTACGCATTTTCTCGTAAAGAAAACATTTTTTTGAAGAATATCCACGGGAAAGTGGACGATTTTAACAAAATATGTGTAATTTTGCAGCCGTTTTTAAAGTAATACGGAAAAAATGTTATTAAAGTTTTTCATCACATGCAACAAGATCGGAGCCTTCACGCTGGGCGGAGGCTACGCCATGATACCCATCATGGAACGGGAATACGTCGACAAGAACCAGTGGATGGACAAGCAGGAGTTTATGGACATCATGGTGGTGGCACAGACCACGCCCGGCATCTTCGCCATCGACATGGCCAGCCACATCGGCTACAAGCTGAAGGGGGTGTGGGGCGGCATCGTGGGCGCCATCGGCATCGCCCTGCCCAGCATCATCACCATCCTCGTCATCGCCATGTTCTTCCAGCACTTCAAGGACAACTACTGGGTGGCCAAGTTCTTCTGCGGCGTGCGCCCTGCCGTGGTGGCGCTGATTGCAGCCCCCTGCTTCAAGATGGCAAAGACGGCCAACATCAACCGCTACAACATCTGGATTCCCTTCGTATGCTGCGCCCTGATAGCCCTGTTCGGCGTCTCACCTATTTATATTATCATCGCCGCCGGCGTGCTCGGATGGCTGTGGGGGAGATGGAAAAATTGAAATATTGAAATATTGAAATATGGAAAGATGGAAAGATGGATTAAAGGTAAAGAGGGCATACGCTGCAAAAGCTATTGTCTTAACTCCTTTAACTTCTTTAACTCCTTTAACTCCTTTAACTTCTTTAACTCCTTTAACTCCCCAAAAAACAAACACTTAACATTCAAATAAAAAAAAGATGCTCTTCTTAAAGTTATTCCTCATATTTACGAAGATTGGAACATTCAACTTCGGAGGTGGATATGCGATGCTCTCGCTCATCCACAACGAGACGGTGGTGAAAAACCACTGGCTCACCAATGCCGAGTTTACCGACATCGTGGCCATCAGCCAGTCTACCCCCGGCCCTATCGGCATCAACTGCGCCACCTACGTGGGCTACACGGCCTGCCTCCACGACGGCTACCCCGTATGGGCAGCCTGCCTTGGCTCCTTCCTGGCGTCGCTCTCCATCATGTGGCTGCCCTTCATCATCATGATTCTCATCAGCCGCTACCTCATCACCCACAAGGACTCGAAGATTGTGAAGGATATCTTCGCCGGACTGCGCCCTGCCATCATCGGACTGATAGCTGCTGCCGCCGTGCTCTTGATGAACAAGGAAAACTTCGGATCTCCAACGGAAGACCCGTTTGCCTTCGGGGCTAGCGTGGTATTGTTTCTCGCCACCTTCTATTTCACGAAATGGAGGAAGACCAACCCCATCCTGCTACTCTTCATCTGCGGAATCATCGGGCTGTTTATTTTCTAAAAGACGGTTTTTAAAAAACAAATTGGTACGGCGAGGGCGCCGTACACATCTCGCTTGAATGGTACGGCGGATTCACAAGAAACATTCTTGCTGGAGTGTGGTACGGCGAGGGCGCCGTACCTCCTACAGTTACCCATACTTGCCAGAAAAAGCAATCATAGGAGGTACGGCGCCCTCGCCGTACCAC
>CAVGLH010000100.1:0-8219 GCA_963630065.1 Bacteroides fragilis
TCTTCATACAAGAACAAGGGTGTTCAGCCATTGCTCGACTATGTTTGCGCATTCTTGCCTTCACCAATGGATACTCCAGCTATCATCGGTACCAACCCTGATACTGATGAGGAGGAGGATCGCAAGCCTTCTGAGGATGAGCCTACATCGGCTCTCGCATTCAAGATTGCTACCGACCCATTCATGGGCCGTCTCGTGTTCTTCCGCGTTTACTCAGGTAAGGTAGAGGCAGGTTCTTATGTATACAACCCACGTTCTGGCAAGCGCGAGCGCATCAGCCGCTTGTTCCAGATGAACTCTAAGCAGGAGATTCCAATGGAGTCTATCGACGCTGGTGATATCGGCGCAGGTGTAGGTTTCAAGGATATCCGCACAGGTGATACTCTCTGCGACGAGAACCACCCAATCGTGCTCGAGTCCATGACCTTCCCCGACACTGTGATCTCTATCGCAGTAGAGCCTAAGAGCCAGGCCGACATCGCCAAGATGGACAATGGTCTCGCCAAGTTGGCTGAGGAAGACCCAACCTTCACAGTTCGCACTGACGAGCAGAGCGGCCAGACCATCATCTCTGGTATGGGTGAGCTCCACTTGGATATCATCATCGACCGCTTGAAGCGCGAGTTCAAGGTAGAGTGCAACCAGGGTAAGCCTCAGGTTAACTACAAGGAGGCCATCACCAAGACAGCTCAGAGCCGTGAGACTTACAAGAAGCAGTCTGGTGGTCGCGGTAAGTTCGCTTGTATCGATGTAACCATCGGTCCTAAGGACGAGGATTACAAGGAGGGCGACTTGCAGTTCATCAACGAGGTGAAGGGTGGTAACGTTCCTAAGGAATTCATCCCATCCGTACAGAAGGGTTTCGCCGACTGCTTGTCAAACGGTGTGCTCGGCGGTTTCCCAATGACCGGTCTGAAGGTTACTTTGACCGATGGTAGCTTCCACCCAGTAGACTCCGACCAGTTGTCATTCGAGCTTGTAGCTCACCAGGCCTTCAAGGTACTCTGCCCCAAGGCAGGTCCGGTTTTGATGGAGCCTATCATGAAGGTAGAGGTTGTGACTCCAGAGGAGAACATGGGTGACGTTATCGGCGACTTGAACAAGCGTCGTGGTCTCGTACAGGGTATGGAAGAGGCTCGCAGCGGTGCCCGCATCGTGAAGGCCATGGTTCCATTGGCAGAGATGTTCGGTTATGTGACAGCTTTGCGTACCATCACTTCAGGTCGTGCCACAAGCTCTATGGAGTATGATCACCACTCACCACTTTCTTCAACCATCGCCAAGGCAGTGTTGGAGGAGGTTAAGGGTCACGCAGAACTCCTGTAATATAAATGAAGAAACAACGGTAAGAAGAGGCGCTGCTTAGCGAATGACTCTTAAGCAGCGTACCTCCTCTTCCATTAGACTGAAACAATTCATATAAATAATAACTTAATTTTAAAAATGAGTCAGAAAATCAGAATTAAGCTGAAGTCCTACGACCACCAGTTGGTTGACAAGTCAGCTGAGAAGATTGTGAAGGCTGTAAAGGCAACAGGCGCCATCGTGAGCGGTCCTATTCCATTGCCAACACACAAGCGTATTTACACTGTGAACCGCAGTACTTTCGTTAACAAGAAGTCGCGCGAGCAGTTCCAGCTGTCAGACTACAAGCGTCTCATCGACATCTACAGCTCAACAGCCAAGACTGTTGACGCCTTGATGAAGCTCGAGTTGCCAAGTGGTGTAGAAGTAGAAATCAAAGTCTAATTATTTTAAAAAGTAAAATTGAAATGCCAGGATTAATTGGAAGAAAAATCGGAATGACATCCGTTTTCAGTGCCGACGGTAAGAATATTCCGTGCACTGTTATCGAAGTAGGTCCTTGTGTTGTAACCCAGGTTAAGACCGTAGAGAAGGATGGTTACAAGGCTTATCAGTTAGGTTTCGGCGAGGCTAAGGAGAAGCGTACTTCTCAGCCTATGATGGGAATCTTCAAGAAGGCAGGCACAACACCTAAGAAGCACTTGGCCGAGTTCAAGTTCGACGAGGAGTACAACCTCGGTGACACCATTACAGTTGAAATCTTCAACGACTGCAAGTTTGTTGATGTAATCGGTACATCAAAGGGTAAAGGCTTCCAGGGCGTTGTGAAGCGTCATGGTTTCGGCGGTGTAGGCCAGTCTACCCACGGTCAGGACGACCGCGCTCGCAAGCCGGGTTCCATCGGTGCTTGTTCTTACCCAGCCAAGGTGTTCAAGGGCATGCGCATGGGCGGCCAAATGGGAGGTGACAGAGTGACAACTCAGAACCTCAAGGTGTTAAAGATCATTCCAGAGCAGAACCTCCTTATCGTGAAGGGTTCTTTCGCTGGATGCAAAAATTCAACTGTTTTAATTGAGAAATAATGGAAGTTAGCGTATTAGATATCAAAGGTCAGGAGACCGGCCGCAAGGTAGCCCTCAATGATGCTGTCTTCGGCATTGAGCCTAACGATCACGTTCTTTACCTCGACGTAAAGCAGTATCTCGCTAACCAGCGTCAGGGTACAGCTAAGTCTAAGGAGAGAAGCGAGATGAGCGGTTCTACTCGTAAGCTTGGTCGTCAGAAGGGTGGCGGCGGTGCTCGCCGTGGTGACATCAACTCACCTGTACTCGTAGGTGGTGGTCGCGTTTTTGGTCCTAAGCCACGTGATTATCGCTTCAAGCTCAACAAGAAAGTTAAGGTTCTCGCACGCAAGTCTGCCTTGTCTTACAAGGCTCAGGAGAATGCAATCGTGATGTTGGAAGACTTCACTTTTGAGGCTCCAAAGACTAAAGAATTCTTAAGTGTTCTTAAGAATCTCAAAATTGAGGGCAAAAAAGTGCTCTTCGTTTTGCCAGAATCAAATAAAAACGTATATTTGTCTGCACGTAACATCCAGCGCGCCGAAGTGATCCTCGCCAGCAACGTCAATGCATACAAGGTTTTGAACGCTGACGTATTGGTAATCACAGAGAAGTCGCTCGAGACTATCGACCAGATCTTAACAAAGTAAAAAGGAGATATTAGAATATGGCATTTATTATCAAACCATTGGTTACTGAGAAGATGACCAAGATTACAGACAAGCAGCCTAACCGCTATGGCTTCGTTGTTCGTCCTGAGGCTAATAAGCTCGAGATTAAGAAGGAAGTTGAGAGTCTGTATAATGTTACAGTAGAAGACGTGAACACTCTTCGTTACTCTGGCAAGCGCTCAAGCCGCTATACAAAGGCAGGCCTTGTGAAGGGTCAGAAGAATGCGTTCAAGAAGGCAATCGTTACTCTGAAAGAGGGCGAAACAATTGATTTTTACAGCAATATTTAAAATAAAAAATGGCAGTACGTAAATTAAAACCCGTTACACCGGGTCAAAGACACAAGGTTATTGGCACGTTCGAGGATATTACTGCATCCGTGCCAGAGAAGTCTCTCGTTTACGGTAAACGTTCTACCGGCGGTCGAAACAACACCGGTAAGATGACCGTCCGCTACATTGGCGGCGGTCACAAGCAGAAGTATCGTCTGATCGACTTCAAACGTGAGAAAGATGGTGTTCCAGCAGTGGTGAAGACAATCGAGTACGATCCAAACCGTTCGGCTCGTATCGCATTGCTCTATTACGCTGATGGTGAAAAACGTTACATTATTGCTCCTAACGGACTTCAGGTAGGCGCTACCTTGATGTCAGGTGCAGACGCTGCTCCTGAGATTGGTAACTGTCTTCCTTTGGCAAACATCCCTGTTGGTACAGTGATCCACAACATCGAGTTGCGTCCTGGCCAGGGTGCCTTGTTGGTTCGTTCGGCTGGTAATTTTGCTCAGTTGACTTCTCGTGAGGGCAGTTATTGTGTGATTAAGCTCCCTTCTGGCGAGACTCGCCAGATTTTGAGTGCTTGTAAGGCTACAGTTGGTAGTGTTGGTAACTCAGACCACGCTTTGGAGCAGTCTGGTAAGGCTGGTCGCTCACGCTGGTTGGGTCGTCGTCCACACAACCGTGGTGTTGTTATGAACCCTGTTGATCACCCAATGGGTGGTGGTGAAGGTCGCCAGAGCGGTGGTCACCCACGTTCACGCAAGGGCTTGTACGCTAAGGGTCTTAAGACTCGCGCACCTAAGAAGCTTTCTAACAAGTATATTATTGAAAGAGCTAACAAAAAATAAAGAGTAAATTATGAGTCGTTCACTTAAAAAAGGTCCATACATCAACGTATCTCTCGAGAAGAAGATTCTCGCTATGAACGAGAGTGGCAAGAAGAATGTTGTTAAGACATGGGCTAGAGCTTCAATGATATCTCCTGATTTCGTAGGACATACTGTTGCAGTTCATAACGGTAACAAATTTATCCCTGTTTACATCACAGAGAATATGGTAGGCCACAAGCTCGGAGAGTTCTCTCCTACACGTCGCTTCGGAGGTCACTCTGGTAACAGAAAGTAATAGGGATTTGAACCATTTAAAAATTTAAGTAAATAATGGGAGCAAGAAAACATATTGCGGCTGAGAAATTGAAAGAAGCCCGTAAAAACTTGTACTTCGCTAAGTTGGTAGGCGTTCCTTCATCTCCACGTAAGATGCGCTATGTAGTAGACATGGTACGTGGCATGGAGGTGAACCGCGCACTCGGAGTACTCCGCTTCTCTAAGAAGCAGGCTGCTGCTGACGTAGAGAAACTCCTTCGTTCGGCTATTGCCAACTGGGAGGCAAAGAATAATCGCAAGGCTGAAGACGGTGAGCTTTATATCAGTAAGGTCTTCGTTGACGAAGGCGTTACAATGAAACGTATGAGACCTGCACCACAGGGACGTGGCTATAGAATCCGTAAGCGTTCTAACCACGTTACTATCTTTGTAGATGCAAAAACTAATGACGAAAAATAATAAGTAGAATGGGACAGAAAGTTAATCCGATTAGTAACCGACTTGGTATTATCCGTGGTTGGGATTCAAATTGGTTCGGTGGTAAGAACTTCGGTGACAACCTCGTGGAGGATCAGAAAATCCGCAAGTATCTTAACGAGCGTCTTGCAAAGGCAAGCATCTCTCGCATCATCATCGAACGTACATTGAAGCTTGTTACCATCACTATTTGCACTGCTCGTCCAGGTATCGTCATTGGTAAGGCTGGTCAGGATGTGGACAAGTTGAAGGAAGAGTTGAAGTCTCTCTACAAGAAGGACATTCAGATCAACATCTTCGAGGTGAAGAAGCCTGAGCTCGACGCCACTATCGTAGGCAAGAACATCGCTAGCCAGATTGAGCACATGATCGCTTATCGCCGCGCCATCAAGATGGCCGTTGCCAACACCATGCGTGCTGGTGCCGAGGGTATCAAGGTGCAGATCACAGGTCGTCTGAACGGTGCCGAAATGGCTCGTAAGGAAATGTACAAGGAGGGTCGTACTCCTCTCCACACTTTCCGCGCAGACATCGACTACTGCCAGTGCGAGGCACTTACAAAGGTAGGTTTGCTTGGCATCAAGGTTTGGATTTGCCGTGGCGAGGTTTATGGTAAGGCCGACCTTACCCCTAACTTCACACAGGAGAAGAGCAACCGCGGCAACAACGGCGGTCGTTCAAACAACCGTGGCGGTAATCGCAAAAGAAACAATAACCGTTAAATTAGAAAGCTATCATGTTACAGCCAAAAAGAGTAAAATATAGAAGACCTCAAGATGGTCGTGGCAACAAAGGCAACGCCCACAGAGGTACACAATTGGCATTCGGTTCTTTCGGCATCAAGACTCTTGAGTCAAAATGGATCGACAGCCGTCAGATCGAGGCCGCTCGTGTGGCTTTGAACCGCTACATGAACCGCCAGGGCCAGGTATGGATCCGCATCTTCCCTGACAAGCCTATCACTCGCAAGCCAGCCGATGTCCGAATGGGTAAAGGTAAGGGTGATCCAGCAGGATGGGTTGCACCTGTCACTCCAGGCCGCATCCTCTTCGAGGTAGAGGGTGTAAGCTTCGACATCGCCAAGGAGGGTCTCCGCCTTGCAGCTCAGAAGCTTCCTGTGAAGACTAAGTTTATTGTAAGACGTGATTTCGATAAAAACGCTTAATTATGAAGATTGCAGAAATTAAAAATATCGAGACCAAGGAATTGGTTGAGAAGTTGGAGACAGCAGTTGATGCTTTGCACAAGATGAAGATCAACCACAATGTCACTCCTCTTGAGAATCCATCACAGATTAAGGTTGCTCGTCGTGATATCGCACGTATGAAAACAGAACTTCGTCAGAGAGAACTTAACAAATAATAATGGTCCAGATGGAAACAAGAAATTTAAGAAAAGTTAGACAGGGTGTTGTCATCAGCAACAAGATGGATAAAACCATTGTTATTGCAGCTAAGTTCAAGGAGATGCACCCTATTTATGGTAAGTTTGTCCAGAAGACAAAGAAGTACCATGCACATGACGAGAACAATGAGGCTAACTTAGGTGATACAGTTATGATCATGGAGACTCGTCCTCTGTCTAAGACTAAGAGATGGAGATTAGTACAAATCGTAGAAAAAGCTAAGTAATTATGATACAAGCAGAATCAAGACTTACAGTATGTGACAACAGCGGTGCTCGCGAGGCTCTTTGTATTCGTGTCCTCGGTGGTACTGGCCGTCGTTACGCAAGTGTTGGTGACGTGATTGTCGTTGCTGTCAAGAACGTTATCCCATCAAGTGATTTGAAGAAGGGTGCAGTATCAAAGGCTTTGATTGTTCGCACAAAGAAGGAGATTCGCCGTGCCGATGGCTCTTACATCCGCTTCGACGACAACGCTTGTGTATTGCTCAACAATGCAGGCGAGCTTCGCGGCAGCCGTATCTTCGGTCCTGTGGCTCGTGAGCTTCGTGCAGTAAATATGAAAGTCGTTTCTTTGGCACCTGAGGTTCTTTAATGTTTAAAATTCAGAAATAATGAGTAAGATACATATTAAGAAAGACGATACCGTTATCGTTATTGCAGGTGCAGACAAGGGCAAGACCGGTAAGGTGCTCAAGGTGCTCGTAGCCGAGAACCGTGCCATCGTAGAGGGTGTGCACATGGTTTCCAAGAGTATGAAGCCTTCTGCCAAGAATCCTCAGGGTGGCATCGTGAAGCAAGAGGCTCCTGTTCACATCTCAAATTTGAGTTTGATTGATCCTAAGAGTGGCAAGGCTACTCGTGTTGCTATCAAGCATGAGGGTAAAAACGTTGTTCGCATCGCTAAAAAATCAGGGGAGGAAATCAAGTAATGGATACAGCACAGTTAAAGAAAGTATACAAGGAGACAATCGCTCCTGCTCTTATGAAGCAGTTCAACTATTCTTCATCTATGGAGATTCCAGCTTTGAAGAAGATTGTCATCAACCAGGGTCTTGGCGACGCTACTCAGGACAAGAAGATTGTCGACGTAGCCATCAACGAGATTACTGCCATCACAGGTCAGAAGGCTGTGGCTACATATTCTAAGAAGGATATCGCTAACTTCAAGCTCCGCAAGAAGATGCCTATCGGTGTAATGGTTACATTGCGTCGTGAGCGCATGTACGAGTTCCTCGAGAAGCTCGTTCGCGTTTCTCTTCCTCGTATCCGCGACTTCAAGGGCATCCAGAGCAAGTTGGATGGCCGTGGCAACTACACCTTGGGTATCACAGAGCAGATTATCTTCCCTGAGATCAACATCGACGAGATCGACCGCATCCAGGGTATGAACATCACCTTCGTTACCTCAGCCAAGACAGACGAGGAAGGTTATGCTCTTTTGAAGGCCTTCGGTCTTCCATTCAAGAACGCAAATAAAGATTAAGAGATATGGCAAAAGAATCAATGAAAGCTCGCGAGGTTAAGCGTGCAAAGCTTGTGGCTCGTTACGCTGAGAAGCGCGAAGCTCTGAAAAAGATTATTGCAACTTCTAATGATCCAGCCGAAGCATACGAGGCAGCTCGTAAGCTTCAGGCTATCCCTAAGAATGCAAACCCCATCCGTCTCCACAACCGTTGCAAGATCACTGGTCGTCCAAAGGGTTATATCCGCCAGTTCGGTCTTTCACGTATCCAGTTCCGCGAGATGGCTTCAGCAGGTTTGATTCCAGGTGTCAAGAAGGCTAGCTGGTAATCCTTACAGGCAAGAAAAATTTATTATTTAATATTGTCGGGGCAGTCCCGATTAATTAAACTTTTATATTTTATGACAGATCCAATAGCAGATTATCTGACAAGACTCAGAAACGCAATCATG
>CAVGLH010000101.1:0-8055 GCA_963630065.1 Bacteroides fragilis
TGTAAGAGATGAAGATAGTAGGAATACAGAGTGTGTCGTCGATGATGAACACTGGAGATGTAGGATCCCAAGCAGAGTAGCCGCGAGCCTCGAAGGTAGAACGGATACCGCCTGATGGGAATGAGGATGCGTCTGGCTCCTGCTGTACGAGCAACTTGCCGGAGAATTCCTCAATCATACCGCCCTTGCCGTCGTGCTCGATGAAGCTGTCGTGCTTCTCGGCGGTGCCTTCTGTCAGAGGCTGGAACCAGTGGGTGTAGTGTGTTACACCGTTCTCATCGGCCCACTGCTTGATACCCTTTGCCACAGCGTCGGCGATGCTGCGGTCGAGGCGGGCACCGTTGTCGATTACGTCAACGAGTTTCTCGTAAACGTCAGCCGGGAGATATTTGTACATCTTCTGGCGGTTGAATACTTTCTTTCCGTAGAACTCACTGGGGCGCTCGCTTGGTACGGCTACCTCAACTGGCTTTCTCTTGGAAGCCTCAGATACAGCTTCAAATCTTAAGTTGCTCATACTTAATATTTTTAATGTTAAATGTTCAATGTTAAATGTTTATTTTCCCAGCCACTTTGCGATGCGCTCCATGGCTTCCTTGCAGTCCTCATGCTCGCCGAAGGCGGTGAGGCGGATGTATCCTTCGCCGGATGGGCCGAAACCAACTCCTGGTGTGCAGACTACGCTGGCTCCGTAGAGCATCTCCTCGAAGAATTTCCAACTTGGCGTGTCGTTTGGAGTCTTCACCCAAAGGTAGGGGGCGTTCTCGCCGCCGTAAACCCTCAGACCGAGCTTCTGCAGCTCTGCTCTCATGAAGTGGGCGTTCTCCATATAATAATTGATGGTGGCCTTCACCTGCTCTTTGCCCTCGGGACTGTAGATGGCCTCGGCGGCACGCTGGCTGATGTAGCTTGTTCCGTTGAACTTGGTGCATTGGCGACGGTCCCAAATCGGGTTGAGTGCCACCTCTTCTCCAGTCAGTGTCTTTGCCTTCAAGTCTTTTGGTACGATGGTGTAACCGCAGCGGACACCGGTGAAACCGGCAGTCTTGGAATAGCTGTGAAACTCGATGGCCACCTTTCTCGCACCGCGAATTTCATAGATGGAGTGAGGTATCTCCGGGTCGGTGATATAAGCCTCGTAGGCGGCATCGTAGAGAATGATGCTTTCGTTCTTGATGGCGTAGTTCACCCATTTCTTGAGCTCGTCCTTGGTGATTACCGTACCCGTGGGGTTGTTGGGGTAGCAGAGGTAAATCATGTCTACGCGGTGGTCGGGAATCTGGGGCGTGAAACCGTTGCCCTCGTCGCATGGCATGTAGGTCACGTTGGTCCAACTGCCATTCTCGAATACTCCCGCTCTGCCTATCATCACGTTGGAGTCTATGTATACTGGATAAATCGGGTCTGTGACGCCGATGGTGTTATCCCATCTCAAAATCTCCTGAATATTTCCTGTGTCGCTCTTGGCTCCGTCGTTCACGAACACCTCGTTGGGGTCCAGATGAATGCCTCGGGGCAGGAAGTCGTTCTTGATGATGGCCTCGCGAAGGAAGTCGTAGCCTCGTTCGGGGCCGTAGCCTCTGAAGGATGCTTGCACCGACATCTCGTCCACAGCCTTGTGCATCGCCTCGATAACGGCAGGGCAGAGGGGTTGAGTTACATCGCCGATACCCAGACTGATTACTCGTTGCTTGGGATGGGCAATCTTGTAGGCGTTCACCTTCTTTGCGATGTCGGCAAACAAGTAGTTGCTGGCCAACTTCAGGAAATGTTCGTTTACTAATGCCATATTATTGTTCTCCTTTTATTATGTTTATTTAAGTTTGCAATCTTTTCTATTTTAATGTTGAATGCAGAGTGTTGAATGTTGAGTTTGTGGCGTATGCCTCAATTAACATTTCTCATTTAACATTCTAATTCAATTTCCCCCTCGAATGCGAATGCCGCAGGTCCCGTCATGTATACATGGTCGTCGGCCTCGCTGTGTTCGATGTGGAGGATTCCTCCGTCCATCACAATACTGCTCTTTCTGGAAGCGCGCTTGGTCAGGGCGGCGGCCACGGCCGTGGCGCAGGCTCCTGTTCCGCAAGCCATTGTAATGCCGCTTCCCCTTTCCCAAACTCGTGTTCTTATTATGTCAGTGTCTGTAACTTGTGCGAACTCGATGTTGCATCTCTGGGGGAAAGCCTTGTCTCTTTCGAGGATTTTTCCGTAGTGGGCGATGTCGATGGTGTCGATGTCATCCACGAAGGTCACGAAGTGGGGGTTGCCCATACATACGTAAGTGCCTTCGAACACACGGTTGTCTGCCTCCAATGTGGAAGGGCCGATGAATTGCTCAGGGTTTTCCAACCTTGGCTTGAGCATATCCACCGTCACTGAATCCACAACTTTGTTATCTTCCCGAATATGCAATCTTAATATCTTGATTCCCGAAAGCGTCTCCAGTCTGATGGTGTCTTTTCGGGTCAGCCCTTTCTCGTATAAGTATTTTCCTATGCATCGGCTTGCGTTGCCACACATCATGGCTTCCGAACCATCAGCGTTGAAGATGCGCATCGAATAGTCGGCTCTTCTGCCGTCCTGAGGTTTGCCGATGAGAACCAGTCCGTCGCTTCCGATGCCAGTGTGGTAAGCGCTCCACTCGATAGCTGCCTTCTCTGGGTCGGGAATGTTATACTTTTGTGTATCTACATATATATAATCATTTCCTGCACCATGCATCTTGGTGAAATGAACTGTTTCTTTCATATTGCGTTGTCCTTTAAGTTTGTTATTTCTTGATTTCGGTTGCAAAGGTACGACTATTTGTTGGAATACACAAGAAATAAGTGGCAATAAACAAGAAAGTTTTTGTAGGTGCTTTCAAATTGCAATGTAGATATTGTATTATGCTTTCAGATTGTAAGAATATATAAGCGTGGCTTGATAAATTCAAAATGATAGGAAAATAGAAGGAACCAAATGTTTGTAAATACTTGAAAATACTAACAAAATGTATTAACTTTGCACGCGAAAACGAGCATGATGTAAAAATGATGTACGTTTTCGTCGACAACCGATATAATAGCTCAGCTATAGGATACAATCAATAAAGGTTATTAACACATTATTTATTATTAAGGATTATGAAAAAGATTGAGGCGATTATCCGCAAGTCAAAGTTTGAGGATGTCAAGAAGGCTCTTTTGGCGGCCGACATCGAGTGGTTCTCCTATTACAATGTTAGGGGAGAGGGAAAGATGCGCCAGGCTCGTATCTACCGTGGTGTGATGTACGATACCAGCAGTATCGAGCGTGTGTTGCTCAACGTCGTTGTGCGCGACAAAAATGTTGAGCCCACCATTGCAGCCATCCAGAGCGCTGCACAGACTGGCGAAGTGGGAGATGGCCGCATCTTCGTAATCCCGGTGCTCGATACA
Source organism: Bacteroides fragilis (assembly GCA_963630065.1). Taxonomy (GTDB): domain Bacteria; phylum Bacteroidota; class Bacteroidia; order Bacteroidales; family Bacteroidaceae; genus Prevotella; species Prevotella fragilis_A. Next base: position 3,423 of record CAVGLH010000101.1, read on the forward strand.
GTCCGCATCCGTACGGGAGAGCGAGGAGACATCGCACTCTACAATGCGGAGCAGGAGAAATAATTAGGGAATGTTGAATGTTAAGGTATAAAGATTATAAGTTATGAGCAGTTTATTTTTGACTACACTTGATACGGGTAACACGGCGTGGATGATTACGGCAACCATTTTGGTGCTCTTGATGTCCATTCCAGGTATTGCACTTTTCTATGGCGGTTTGGTTCGCCAGAAGAATATCCTCAGCATTTTGATGCAGACGATGCTCATCGTTGCGGTGGTGAGCCTCATTTGGGTGGCTTTCGGCTACTCTTGGGCGTTCTCCACTCAGTTTGCCGACAGCGGCAATCCCTTGGCTTGTGTCATCGGAGGTTTTGACAAATGTTTCCTCCATGGCATCGGTCTCGACACCATTCAGCCTACGGGTATCCCCGAGCTCACCTTCGTGATGTTCCAGTGTATGTTTGCCTTGATTACCCCGGCCTTGATTCTCGGTGCCTTCGCCGAGCGTGTGAAATTCAGCGGTTATGTGCTCTTCACTGTTCTCTGGGTAATCATCGCTTATCTGCCTATGGCCCACTGGGTATGGGGTGGCGGCTTCCTCCAGCAGATGGGTGCCATCGACTTCGCTGGTGGTACTGTGGTGCATATCAATGCCGGTGTCGCAGCCTTGGTGATGGCTCTGTGTGTAGGAAAGCGCGAAGACTATCGTGCCGGTCATCCTATCACTCCCCACAACATTACCTTCGTGTTCATGGGTATGTCGTTCCTCTGGCTCGGGTGGTTCGGCTTCAATGCCGGTAGCGGTTTGGCTGCCGACGGTTTGGCAGCCAACGCTTTCATGGTGACCCATGTGGCTACTGCCGCTGCCGCCACCACCTGGATGCTCATCGACTGGATTGTGAACAAGAAGCCTACCACAGTGGGTGCTTGTACGGGTGCCGTGGCTGGTTTGGTTGCCATCACTCCTGCCGCTGGTAGCACCGACATCTTGGGTGCTTTCATGATTGGTATCATCAGCACTTGTGTCTGCTTCTTCATGGTGGCAGTAGTTAAGGCTAAGTTCCGCTACGACGATGCCCTCGATGCCTTCGGTGTGCATGGTATTGGTGGTATCCTCGGTTCTATCCTCACTGGCGTCTTCGCTACCAAGTATGTTACTGGTCCCGAAGGCGTGGAAGGTGCGCTCTATGGCGACTGGCACCAGCTCTGGGTGCAAATCGTTGCCACTGTGGTGAGCATCGTGTTCAGTGCCATCGTCACCTTCATCTTGTTCAAGGTGGTAGACAAGTTGGTAGGTATCCGTGTTGACAAGCGTGTTGAGGAGGAAGGTCTCGACATCTACGAACATGGTGAGAGTGCTTACAGCAATTAAAAGATGATGTAAATAATATAAAGGTTGATTGCCCGGCGGGAAGTAGTGTAGTAGCTCTCCTTGCCGGGCTTTTTCCTGTCATAATGAAGACTTGATGGGGGTGGGATGAATGGAAAAAACTTTCTTTTCTTGTCGTGATTGCGAATTGTTAGCGCAAACAGCACTTTTGCTTACATATTGAAAGGGTGTGTCTGTTGCTTTTAATCATATTGAAATATATTATATAATATTGTAGCAAAAAGTAAGTGAAAGTTTTAAAATATCATCAAAATGTCGTAACTTTGCACTCGAAAAGATACAAAGTGTTATTTATCTTTCTTGATAAATGATATTTGTGTCTGAAAGAAATAGATAGAAATAACATTAATATAATTTATAGGAGAGATTAACATGAAGAAGATCGAAGCAATCATCCGCAAGACAAAGTTCGAGGATGTAAAGGAAGCATTGCTTGCCGCCGACATTGAGTGGTTCTCTTACTACGACGTAAGAGGAGAGGGCAAGATGAGACAGGCTCGCATCTACCGTGGTGTGATGTACGACACCAGCAGTATCGAGCGCGTGTTGCTTAACGTTGTCGTTCGCGACAAGAACGTGGAGAAAACTATTAATGCCATTTCGGAGGCCGCCCGTACGGGTGAGATTGGTGATGGTCGTATCTTTGTAATCCCAGTGGAGGACACCGTGAGAGTGCGTACGGGTGAAAGAGGCGACATCGCCCTCTATAATGCCGAGCAGGAAAAATAGACTGGTAATTACGAATTGGTAATTGAGAATTATTGATTCGGGAGAGATAGTTTTCATGACAACAACACTTTAAAAGTAAAAAGATTATGAGTGTACAGGATTTAGGAATTTCATTGGATACCGTATGGATGCTCCTTGCAGCCATGTTGGTTTTCTTCATGCAACCAGGGTTTGCACTTTGTGAGGCGGGCTTCACACGTAGTAAAAATACAGCGAACATCTTGTTCAAGAACTTCGTCGACTTCATGGTCGGTTCCGTTCTTTTTTGGTTCGTAGGTTTCGGATTTATGTGGGGTAGTGATGGACAGGGTTTCATCGGAATGCCTAACTTCGGCGACCTTTCCTTCTATCACGGCGACCTTCCTACCGAGGGCTTCTTGATGTTCCAGACAGTGTTCTGCGCTACTAGTGCCACCATCGTTTCAGGTGCCATGGCAGAGCGTACCAAGTTCTCCATGTATGTGGTTTATTCATTCTTTATTTCATTGATTATCTACCCAGTCGAAGGTCACTGGACATGGGGCGGCGGTTGGCTTACCAATGCCGAGGAGGGTTCTTTCATGATGAACACCTTTGGTGCTGTCTTCCATGACTTCGCAGGTTCTGCCATCGTTCACAGTGTAGGTGGTGTGCTCGCCTTGGTTGGTGCCATTTGCCTTGGCCCTCGTCTCGGCAAGTATCGCAATGGCAAGAGCGTTGCCATCCCTGGCCACAACCTCTTGGTTGCTTCTCTCGGTGTGTTCATCCTCTGGTTCGGTTGGTTCGGTTTCAACCCAGGCTCTCAGCTCGCAGCTTCTGGCGAAGTTAATCGTGTCGCTATCAGCCATGTGTTCTTGACAACCAACTTGGCAGCTGTTGCCGGTGGCCTCGGTACGATGTTCACCTCTTGGATCAAGTATGGCAAACCTTCGTTCTCATTGACCTTGAACGGTATCTTGGCAGGTTTGGTAGCCATCACTGCAGGTTGTGACTTGGTAAGTCCTACAGGGGCATTTATCATCGGTCTCTTGGCAGGTATCATCCTTGTATTCTCTATCGAGTTCATCGACGTGAAGCTCCATATTGACGACCCAGTTGGTGCCAGCTCAGTACATGGCGTATGCGGTATCTTCGGTACCTTGATGACAGGTCTCTTCGCCCTTGATGGTGGCGCCTTCTACGGTGGTGGCTTCGGTTTCTTCGGAGCAGAGCTCTTCGGTATCATTTGCATCGATGTTTGGGCAGCCGTTACAGGTTTCATCCTCTTCTACTCTATCAAGAAGATTGCTGGTCTCCGCGTTGACAAGCGCATTGAGGAGGAAGGTCTTGACATCTACGAGCATGGCGAGAGTTGCTACAACTAATGAAAACATTATGTACGAGAGAGATATTATATAAAAGTTTTGGAGCGCAAGGTTTTTTATATTACCTTTGCACCCCAAACTTTTAAAAGAAAAAATGTTTGATGATTAATTAGAGTGATTATGAAGTATTTGGATATGAAGAAAGTAGGTGCCTTGGCACTTGGTTTGGTGGCTTTTGCTCCTGCAGCCATGGCTCAGGACAAGGTGGAGACTACAGTTGCCGCTGATGTTGTAAACCAGTATATCTGGCGTGGTCAGGACTTGGGCAATGTTTCTTTGCAGCCTACTCTTGGCATTGGTTATAAGGGCTTGTCTTTGACGGCATGGGGAAGCGTTGGACTTTCCAAGTGGGAAGATACCAAGGAGTTTGACCTCACACTGGCTTATACTACAGGTGGATTTACCATTGGTGTAACTGACTATTGGTTCAACAATGGAGATGGCCGTTACTTTGAGTATGCTTCTGGCAAGACGGCTCATACTTTCGAGGCTCATGCAGGTTACGACTTTGGTCCCTTGGCTCTCGATTGGTACACAAACTTCGCTGGTTCTGACGGTCATAACAAAAGCGGAAAGCGTGCTTATTCCTCATACGTAGAGTTGTCCGCTCCTTTCAAGTTGGGCGGTTGCGAGTGGAGTGCAGCTATTGGTGCCGTTCCTTATGCTACCGATTTCTACTATGGTCATAAGGATGCAGAGGACAACAACCTTCCTACTGGTTTCGCAGTGACCAATGTCTCTCTTAAAGCAACCAAGGATATTAAGATTACAGATTCTTTTAGTGTGCCAGTTTTTGCCCAGGTGGCTGCCAACCCAAGTTCGGAGAAGGCTTACCTCGTAGTAGGATTTACTTTGCAACCATAATAATGTATTGGCAGTAATATTGTTTTGTGGCGTCGATGGTTCTCTTTCGAATCATCGGCGCTATTATTTTTTGCCTCATACTTGGCTTGTTTTTGGGTCGCTCTCCCGCCGCGAAAAAACAATGATATGTTTGGGCGTATTTGGAGCGTAGTTACATCGCAGTTGGTGGGGATTGGAAATTATAGCTTAATTATTCCGTTATATGTCTGTGTGCCCACACATGTGTGCGCACAGTGCAGGTATAAACTAATGAGTTGTGTTGCTTTTCTTTCATAAAACGGAGAATAATTGTTAAATAACTGTTAAT
>CAVGLH010000102.1:0-8047 GCA_963630065.1 Bacteroides fragilis
AGCGCCCTCGCTGTACCACTCCAGCAAGTGAAATCTAAGCGCCCTCGCTGTACCACTCAAGCGAGGAATCTTGGGTATGTCTCATCTATAAATTGTACCAAGTTGTTTTTTCTCGACACTAAGGGGGAGTTAGGCTTCCGCCTTCTAACTTCCGCCTTCTAGCTTCCCTTTATCTCACTCTGATCCTGTCGCCCGTGCGTATCTGGTAGCTCGGGTCCAGGCGGTTCATCTTGTAGAGGTTCTTCAGCCTCACGCCATATTTCTGTGCGATGCTGTACATGCTCTCCCCGGCCTTCACCACGTGTGGGCGGTTCTTGTAGATTTTGGGCGCCTTGCGGCGTTTCTTCTTCAGGTATACGATGTCGCCCGCCTGCAGCTCGTCGTTTTTGTCGCGCTCGTTGTATCGGGCCAGTTTGCGCCAGCTGATGCCCACCTCCTTGCCCAGTGCCTTGAACGTGTCGCCCTTCCGGGCCTCAAGATAGTAGTTGTCGTTGAAGATGTGGATGGGGTGGAGGAGGCCCTCGGCGTTCACGGGCTGGTCGGTGCCGCTGTGGCTGGCCATGAAGTGGTCGTAGCGCTTGGCCTTGTCGTAGTCGAAGAGCTTGTAGAGCTCGATGATCTGTATCAGCTTCGCGGCATACTGCGGGTTGGTGGCGTAGCCGCACTTCTTCAGCCCCCTGGCCCATCCCTTGTAGTCGGTTTGGCGCAGGGAGAAGAGGCTGGCGTAGCGGGGCTGGCGGGCCAGAAACTGGCTGTGGTCCTCGTAGCTCTCGCGGGCGTCCTGGTATACGCGGAAGCATTCGCCCCTGGCGTCGTCGTCGTGATACTGCTTGGGCCCCGTCCAGTTGTGGCACTTGATGCCGAAGTGGTTGTTGCCCTGTCTCACGAGGTCGCTCCTTCCGGCGCCGCTCTCGAAGAGTCCCTGCGCCAGGGTGATGCTGGCGGGTATGCGATACTTAAGCATCTGCTCGATGGCGAGATCCTTATACTGGTTGATGTATGTCTGGTAGGTTTGGTTCCATCTCATCTGTGCGCCTGCGGGGGCGCAGACGATGATGGCCAGTCCCATGATGATTGCTTGCAGTCTGTTCATGGTGCAAAAATACTAAAAATATATAGAAAAGCGTGTGTTATTTAGATATTTTTGCTATCTTTGCATAAAAAATAGCATGTAAAGGTTTTGAAAATAGCATGAAAAGGTATATAGACAATGTTCGGTTCAAGAGATTGATTATCGCCGTAGGCTCCAATGTAGACCAGGAGGAGCATGTGGACAAGGCGTGCGGCATCCTCGCCCACACTTTCTCCAACGTCAGGTTTGGCCCCCGTTTGTGGACGGAGCCCATCGGCCTTGACGGCTCCGGGATGTTTCTCAACGTGGTGGCCGTGGCCGAGACCCAGGTGGGGCTCAACGGGGTGATGCGTGCGCTCAAGGACATTGAGCACCGCTGCGGCAGGCACAATCCTTCCTGCAAGTCGCAGGAGGTGGCGATGGATGTAGACCTGCTGCTCTATGGCGAGGAGAAGTTTCACGAGCCCGACTGGGGTCGCGGCTACATCAAGGAGTCTTTCGAGGCGTTGGGAATCTGACGTGTTTTTTCCCTACAGTTCGGGGTCGGGGTTGTCGGCGCTGAGGTTCAGCTCCACCACCTCGCCCTTTTCCAGCGACCGCCTCACGTTGATGATGCGCTGGTTGCTGCTGCCGCGGAAGAAGAGGTCGGGGTCGCGCTTGGCCTTGACGAAGGGGCCGTCTACCAGCACGTCTACGAGCTTGAGCAGTTCCAGCTGCTGTGGGTTCTTCACCAGGTTTTCGAAGAGATAGCCGGTGAAGCACCAGATGGTCTTCCGGCTCTCCCTGCGGATGGCGCGTGCCAGCTCGGCGAAGCCCTCGGGCTGAAACATCGGGTCGCCTCCCGAGAAGGTGACGTTGGCGAAGGGGTCGTCCATGATTTCCTTCATCAGCTCTTCGGTGGAGGTCATTGTGCCGTGGTTGATGTCCCACGACTGCGGGTTGTGGCACTCGGGGCAGTGGTTGGGGCATCCGGCACAGTAGATGCTTGTGCGGAAGCCCGGGCCGTCTACCATCGTGTCGTGCACTATGCTTAAAACGCTTATCATAATTGGGGGTACGCTTTTTCTTTTGAATGTTTATATTATATAAATTAGGAGCAAGGTCTTTCCTTACTCCTAATTCTTTTATTTGACACAAGTTTCGGATTTGGCAAATTCCTCCTTGCTTGAGTGGTACAGCGAGGGCGCTGTACCTCCTGCTTTGTACAGCGAGGGTGGTTAAATTTCTCTTGCTTGAGTGGTACAGCGAGGGCGCTGTACCTCCTGCTTCGTACAGCGAGGGTGGTTAAATTTCTCTTGCTTGAGTGGTACAGCGAGGGCGCTGTACCTCCTACAGTTACCCCTCTTTGCCGGAAAAGGCAATCCATAGGAGGTACGGCGCCCTCGCCGTACCACACCCAGCCAAACGAACTTACTCCTTCGGCGTGTCGATATGCGTCACTCGGTCGTGGAGCTCGGCCAGCTTGCCGCTGTTCCATCGGTCGGTGGTGCCCACCAGATAGCCGGTGATGCGCTGCAGCTTGTCGATGTGGCGGCTGCCGCACTTGGGGCAGGCCTCCAGGTCGGAGCTGGCGTTCTCGTAGCCGCAGTCGAGGCAGCGGTTGCGGTTGTGGTTCACCGAGCCGTAGCCCATGTCATACTTGTCCATCATGTCCACCACGCTGGCGATGACCGACGGGTTGTGGGTGGCGTCGCCGTCTATCTCCACATAGAAGATGTGGCCGCCGCGCGTCAGGTTGTGGTAGGGGGCCTCCACCTTTGCCTTCTGCAGGGCGTTGCACTTGTAGTATACCGGCACATGGTTGGAGTTGGTGTAGTATTCGCGGTCGGTCACGCCGGGGATTACGCCAAACTGCTTCTTGTCCTTCTTGGTGAACTTTCCGCTCAGTCCCTCGGCCGGAGTGGCCAGGATGGAGTAGTTGTGGTGATACTGCTCGCTGTACTCGTTGGCCCTGTCGCGCATGTAGGTGACGATTCTCAGGCCCAGCTCCTGCGCCTCCTCGCTCTCGCCGTGGTGCTTGCCGATGAGTGCCTTCAGGCACTCGGCCAGTCCGATGAATCCGATGCCCAGCGTGCCGTGGTTGATCACGCTCTCGATGGTCTCCTCCGGGGCCAGCTTCTCGGCTCCCGTCCACAGGTAGTGCATCAGCAGGGGGAACTGCTTGGCCATGGCCGTCTTCTGGAACTGGTATCTCTCGTCGAGCTGCTTGGCCGTGATGTCGAGGATGTTGTCGAGCTTGGCGAAGAACATGTCGATGCGCTGCTTCTTGTCGTCGATGGCCATACATTCGATGGCGAGCTTCACGATGTTGATGGTGGTGAAGCTCAGGTTGCCGCGGGCCACGCTGGTCTTCTCGCCCCAGCGGTCTTCAAACACGCGTGTGCGGCATCCCATGGTGGCTATCTCCCACCTGTAGCGTTCGGGGTCGTCGGCGCGCCACTTCTCGTTTTGGTTGAACGAGGCGTCGAGGTTGAGGAAGTTGGGGAAGAATCTTCTGGCCGTCACCTTGCAGGCCAGCTTGTAGAGGTCGTAGTTGCGGTCTTCGGGCAGGTAGTTCACGCCGCGCTTCTTCTTCCATATCTGTATGGGGAAGATGGCGGTCTCTCCGTTGCCCACTCCCTGGTAGGTGCTCTCCAGTATCTCGCGCATGATGCAGCGGCCCTCGGCGCTGGTGTCGGTGCCGTAGTTGATGCTGGAGAACACCACCTGGTTGCCGCCGCGCGAGTGGATGGTGTTCATGTTGTGGATGAAGGCCTCCATGGCCTGGTGCACGCGGTTCACGGTCTTGTTGATGGCGTGCTGCTCCAGGCGGGCCTTGCCCTCAAGGCCGTCGAGCGGCTTCTCCAGGTAGTCGTCTATCTCTATGTCGTAGAGGTCGGCGAGGTTCTCGCCCGTGAGCTTCTCCAGGTTCTTCAGCTCCTCCTGGTACGACATGCGCACGTAGGGGGCCAGATAGAAGTCGAAGGCGGGGATGGCCTGTCCGCCGTGCATCTCGTTCTGGCAGGTCTCCAGCGAGATGCAGGCCAGCACGGCTGCCGTCTCTATGCGCTTGGCCGGGCGGCTGGAGCCGTGGCCGGCGGTGAAGCCGTATTTCAGGATCACGTCGAGCGGGTGCTGCACGCAGGTGAGGCTCTTCGTGGGGTAGTAGTCCTTGTCGTGGATGTGGATGTAGTTGTGCATGACGGCGTCGCGCACTTCCTCGGAGAGGAGGTAGTCGTCTACGAATGGCTTGGTGGTCTCCGAGGCAAACTTCATCATCATGCCCGCCGGTGTGTCGGCGTTCATGTTGGCGTTCTCGCGTGTGATGTCGTTGTTCTTGGCGTTCACGATGCTCATGAACACGTCGCGGGTCTTGGCCTTGCGGGCGATGTTGCGCTGGTTGCGGTAGGCGATGTAGCGCTGTGCCACGTCCTTGCGCGCGCTCTTCATCAGCTCCATCTCGATGGCGTCCTGGATGGCCTCCACGCTCATCTGGCTCTTGCCGCGGTAGGAGATGTGGTCGGCGATTTGCTCGATGAGCTTGCTGTCTTCGCCCTTGTCGGTGTGTAACATAGCCTTGCGTATGGCAGCCATGATTTTTTGCTCGTTGAAGCCAACGATGCGTCCGTCGCGTTTTACTACAGTCTGAATCATTTCTAGCTTTACTTTTATGATTAACGTTTAATTTGCTTGATATTAAGTTATTACGCCGGAAGGGGGGCGCAGCCTCCTTGTTTCTGGCACTGCAAAGGTAAGAAATATTCTTGAAAGTTGTATCTTCGGGACAACTTTTTTATCGTTAAAAAATATTAAGTCACTGATAATCAGACGAAAAGAAATTCGTTTTGGAAAACATTGCTTCAGTTTGTCTTTCCAAAACGAATAAGTTGTTATCTATCAGCGCATTGCGCCTTGCCGGGCGCATTGTGCGTCTCAGGGTTGTGCTTTTGTGCGATGGTCGAGGGCTGCGCCTATGGCCGTGCAAAACTCCGAGTATTTCGGTATGTGGAAGCGCGCGCCGTAGAGTTTCTCCATGGCCGGGAACACTTCGCGGCACTGCGGCATGAGCGTGAGGTTGCCGATGAGCACGAAGTCCTTGATGCCCGATTCCAGCGACGAGAGGATGGCTGCCGAGCCGATAGACTGCAGCACCATGCAGATGAGCCCCTTTGCGATGTCCTCGCGCGAGGTGTTGGCCTTGGCGTTGCTGAAGAGCGAGGCCACTGCGTTCATGGGCAGTCCGGGCAGGGGCTTGGCGCTGATGTCGCCGATGAGCAGGTTCACCCTGGCCGTGTCGCCGTCCTTGGCCAGGTTGAGTATCTGGTTGATGTCGTCGGTCTTGAGCATGATGCGGCTCAGCCCGGCGAGGGTTCCTCCCCCGATGCCGATGCCCCCCACGTGCTTGATGTCGTCGCCGTCGCATTTCACGAGCGATGTCCCCGTGCCCATGCTCACCACTATCATGCGCTGCAGCTTGCTCTCGTAGCGGGCTCCCAGCCCGTCGGCCACAAACTCTTCGCTCTTGCCTGTGGGCAGTCCGTAGAGGGGCTCGTCGATGTAGCCGGAGCCCACGCCCGTGAGCATCACCTGCTCCACGTCGGCCAGCTTGATCTTGTTGTCGTGCAGGTATTTCCCGAAGGCTCCGTAGAGGCTGGTGATGGGGTCGGTGGCCTTGATGCGGAAGGGGTTGATCACGATTCCGTTCTCGTCGATGCCCACTATCTTGGTGGTGGAGATCCCGACGTCTATTCCGATTACTATCTTCTTCATCTGTCTGTTCTTTGTATATTAAATATGTAATGTCGCCGAAAGGCGGGTGCAAAGGTACGTCAAAAAAGGGACACTGCAAAACAATCGGCCGGATAATTTTGCAGTGTCCCGGTTATTTCTCCTCCTTCAGCAGGATTCCTCCTACAGCACTCCGAGCTTGCAGAAGGTGATGAGCGTGGCGTAGCCTATCACCATGCTGATGATGCCCACGCTGAGCCCGGCCTTCACCATGTCGCTCTGCTGGATGAGCCCCGTGGAGTAGGCGATGGCGTTGGGCGGGGTGGAGATGGGGAGCGACATGGCGCAGCTGGCTGCCACGGCCACTCCGATGATCACGGTGCTGGTGCCGCCGATGCTGGCCAGCGTGTCGCCCATGCCGGCGCACACCACGGTGAGTATCGGGATGAGCAGGGCGGCGGTGGCGGTGTTGGAGATGAAGTTGCTCAGCAGGAAGCACACCAGGCCCGAAATCACCATGATGGCCAGCGGGTTGAACTCGTCGAAGGGGATGCTCTTCACGGCGGCCTCGGCCAGGCCGGTGCCGTTCATCGCCAGTCCGAGGGCGAATCCTCCGGCCACCATCCAGATCACGGCCCAGTCGATGTCCTTGAGGTCGCTGGCCGTGATTACGCCCGTGAAGGCAAACACGGCGATGGGCAGCATGGCCACCGTGTTGGCGTTGACGCCCAGCTGCTTGCCGAACACCCAGAGCAGGATGGTGATGAGGAAGGTGACGGCCACCACGCCCGTGCGCCAGTTGTGGCGGATGTCGCCCTCTATCTTCAGCTCGATGGTCTTCTGGTCGAAGGGGAACATCTTCTTGATGATGAACCATGCGATGACGAGCATCACGATTACCATCGGGGCCATCACCATCATCCAGTCGCCGAAGCCCAGGCCCAGGTTCAGGCCCGCGGGGTCGTTGAGCACCTTGAAGGCGAAGGCGTTCGGGGGCGTGCCGATGGGGGTGCCCATGCCGCCCAGGTTGGCCCCGATGGGGATGGCCATGGTCAGCGCCACGCGCCCCTTGCCGGCTGCTGGCAGGGCCTTGAACACGGGGGTGAGGAAGGTGAGCATCATGGCCGCCGTGGCCGTGTTGGAGATGAACATGGAGAAGATGCCCGTGATGAGCAGGAAGCCCAGCAGCACATACTCCGACCGGCTGCCGAAGGGAGCCATCAGCTTCTTGGCCATCAGCACGTCGAGCCCGCTCTTGGTGGCCGCGATGGCCAGCACGAAGCCGCCCAGGAAGAGGATGATGGTGGGGTCGGCGAAGCAGGCCATCACGCCCTGGTAGTCGAGCAGCTTGCCGTATTCGCCCTCCGACCCTTGCATCACGGCGAAGGCCGAGTCGCTCACGAAGAAGAGCAGCACGAAGATGATCACCACGCTGGTGGCCCAGGCCGGGATGGCCTCGGTGAGCCACAGCATCACGGCCATGCAGAAGATGGCGATGACGCGTTGTTGCACTACGGTGAGCCCCTCGATGCCGAAGCTGTCGGGGGGCAGGTTCCAGACGATGAGCGTGAGGAGGGCCGTCACGGTGAAGAGGAGGGCCTTCTTGCGGTTGAAGTCGCCGCTCAATACTTTCTTTACGGTTTCTTGCATGATTTGTTATGTTTTATTCTTAAGTTTAAGTGTGTATGCTTATTGTTGCTTTCGACTGCAAATATAGTCAATATTTCTGAAAAAGGCAAGAAAAACGGGCGGAATGTGAAAAAAAACATTGTAAAATGCGTTTTTCTCGCTTATTTTTATTAAATTTGCGGTGGAAATGGCGATTGCAGCTATTGCTCCGAATAATCAAAGGCAAACCAAAAACAACTTAACGCTATGAGCAAGTCATTATTGTTTATCATCATCCTGCTGGTGATCATCGTCACCATCATCATTTCGCAGTATTATCACAAGCGCCACCGCGAGTACCAGATGGCGGCCATCGAGGATGCCGTGCGCGGGGCCTTCACCCACGGGGTGGAGACCATCGGCAAGGAGCAGCTCGTGGCCTCCGTGAAGAAGCGCCTCCACTGCTCGTCGAAGGAGGCCCACTACATCCTGGGCGTGGCCAAGAGAAAGCACATCGTAGACGTGCAGGGCAACAACGTCACGCTGATGTAGGGAAGCTAGATGTCTGACTTCCCTCTAGTAATAATAAAAAAATGAGCTGATACATTTCTCCTGGGCAAAGATACTGTTCCTTGCCTGAAAGTGGTACGGCGGGGGAAT
>CAVGLH010000103.1:0-8027 GCA_963630065.1 Bacteroides fragilis
CTGTGCCTTCTTACCTGTAATTTGACAAATCTTAGACATTTCTATCTTTAATTTTGTAATTCGTTAATTGATACCTATTCCAAACAGTTTGCAAAATTACAAAGAATTCTCGATATAACAAAATAATCCCTAAAAGAACGTATCCTTTTAAGGATTATTAACCATTATACTTGTATTTCTAACTTTTATCAAGCCTGTTTCTTCAATTCTTCCGCATGTTCTTTGAGGAAAGCGAGCATACTCTTAAGTGCTGTATTCGTGGCGATTGCGAGATTGATGTCGCGCCCGAAGTCGTTGGCGAGCTTCATCACCCTCACGTCGTTCTGGCTGCCATATCCGATATAGATGGTTCCCACGGGGATGGCGGGAGTGCCGCCTGTGGGGCCAGCGCATCCAGTTACAGAGATGGCGAAGTCCACTCCCAGGGTATTAATGGCTCCTGCCACCATTTCCCTGGCCACTTCCTCGCTCACTGCAGTGTGCTCCTCCAGTACCTCGCGGCTCACGCCAAGCAGTTTTTCCTTCACCCCGTTGGTATAGGAAACGATGCCGCCCTTGAAATAGTTGCTGGCTCCAGGCACAGAGATGATGGCCTCGGCGATGCGTCCGCCCGTGCAGCTCTCGGCGGTTCCTATGGTCTTGTCACTGTTGTAGAGCATCTCCTGAATGCCCTTGCTCAATATCTTAGTTTCGAATTCCACTTTATTACAATATTAAATGTTGAGTATTGATTTTTCTGACTATTTGAATGTCACCTTGCTGTATGCCGGCAGGTCAATGGTGGCGAAGTCGCCGTCGCGATACTTGAACGTGCCCACGCAAGCTATCATCGCCGCATTGTCGGTGGTGTAGCTGAACTTGGGGATGTAAACCGTCCAACCGAAGCGCTTGGCATGGTCGTGGAAGGCATTGCGCAGGCCGTTGTTGGCCGACACGCCTCCTGCCACAGCTACGTGCTTGATGCCAGTCTGCTTTACGGCCATGCGAAGCTTCTTCATCAGGATGTCCACCACAGTAAACTCAATGCTGGCCGCCAAGTCATACTTATTCTTCTCCACAAAGTCGGGGTCTTCCGCCACCCATTTGCGCAGATTGTAGAGAAAGCTGGTCTTAAAGCCAGAAAAGCTGTAGTTCATGCCGGGTATATGGGGCTCGGAGAATGCGAAGGCCTTGGGATTTCCCTGGCGGGCATACCTGTCCACGACAGGGCCTCCGGGATACCCCCACTCCAGCACCTTGGCACACTTGTCGATGGCCTCGCCAGCAGCATCGTCGATGGTCTGCCCGAGCACTTCCATGTCGTTGTAGGCGTTCACCTTCACAATCTGCGAGTTTCCGCCACTCACGAGCAGACAGATGAACGGGAACGGCGGTGCGCTCTGGTCATCGTCGCACTCCTTGATAAAATGCGCCATCACGTGACCCTGCAGATGGTTCACGTCGATGAGGGGGATGTTTAGCGAGCGGGCGAATCCCTTGGCAAAGCTCACGCCCACCAGCAGCGACCCCATCAGCCCCGGCCCCCGGGTGAAGGCCACAGCAGAAAGGTCCTCTTTCTTAATGCCGGCACGGGCGATAGCCTGGTCCACCACGGGCACCACGTTCTGCTGGTGCGCCCGAGAGGCCAGTTCAGGCACCACGCCTCCATAGGCCCGGTGCACTTCCTGCGAGGCAGTGACGTTGCTCAGCAGCACACCGTTCTTGAGCACGGCGGCAGAGGTATCGTCGCAGCTGCTCTCTATACCTAATATATATATATCGCTCATTTTCTAATGTGTTAAAACTTCCACGCCGTGCTCGGTCATCAAGAGGGTGTGCTCCCACTGTGCCGAAGGTTTCTCGTCGCCCGTAACCACTTCCCATCCGTAAGGGTCGTCAGCATCGATGAACACTTTCCATGTGCCCATGTTAATCATCGGCTCGATAGTGAACACCATACCCGGCACCAGAAGCATACCCGTACCCTTGTGGCCGAAGTGCATCACCTCTGGCTCCTCGTGAAACTGCAGTCCCACACCGTGGCCGCAAAGGTCGCGCACCACGCCGTAGCCATATTTCTTGCAGTGCTTCTCAATGGCGTGCCCGATGTCGCCCACGAACGAATAGGGCTTGGCCACCTCCATGCCGATTTCCAGGCACTCCTTGGCCACCCTCACCAGCTGCTCCTTCTCGGGAGTGGTCTTGCCGCCCACGACAAACATACGGCTGGCATCGGCATAGTATCCGTCCACAATGGTGGTCATGTCCACGTTCACGATGTCGCCCTCCTCCAGCACGTCCTCCTCCTTTGGGATTCCGTGGCATACCACCTCGTTGATACTGGTGCACACGCTCTTGGGATACCCCTGATAGTTGAGGCATGCGGGTATGGCGTTGTGGTCCTTGCAGTACTGGATGCAGATATCGTCGATTTCCTGCGTGTTCAAGCCGGGGCGAATGATCTCTGCCACTGCGTCGAGGCATCCCGTGTTCACCACGCCACTCTTGCGGATGCCCTCTATCTGTTCGGGAGTCTTAATCAAGTCGCGCGTAGGCACGAGTTTGCCTTTACTCTCCCAGTACATCACTTGCTTGTCAAGCTCCGTAAGGGGTTCGCCAGGCAGGCAATGCCATCTTTTCTTCTTTATCATTGTCTATCTTTTTATGTTTGCGAGTGCAAAAGTACATTTTTTATCTCAGAACGCAAAATAAAATGACTTTTTTTTGCGCTTGGTCACTCCAGATACTTATAAATCCTATCACACCAGTCCTCCCCATTCTTTGGGCAGAACGTGTAGAGGCCCACTTCCGAGGCGGCACAGCAGTTACGCAGACCGTCGTCCACGAAGAGGCACTCGTCGGGCATAGTCTTCTCCTGCGAGAGCACATAGCGGAAGAAGTTCTCGTCGGGCTTCATGTATTTCACCTCGAAGGAGCGGTAGAGGGCATCAAAGTAGTGGGCGATGGGGTGGCCGTCACCCGAGAAAGCCTCGGAGTCAGTCCATTTCGCCACGTATGGGTTGGTATTGGAGAGCAGGACCACGCGGTATCCTTGCCGGCGCAGATTGCTGATGGTCATGAGCTTGCGCCTGGGCACCTCCTTCATGTAGCCCAGCCAACAGTACTGCAGCTCCTCAAAGCTCACCTCGCGCCCAATCTTCTTGCCTACAGCTGCACGGTATTCCTCCTCGCTCAGCTTACCTTCCTCCAGTTCTCCGTTGAGTCCGCTCTGCTTATAGGGATCCATGTCTTTGGCGAACTCTTCCAGTCCCAATTCGAGGAATCGTCTCTTGGGTTCCTCGTTGTCGATATCGATGACCACGCCACCCATATCAAAAATGATTGTCTTAATCATATTATACCTTACTAATCTATTACCTTTAAATACCAGTCAAGATGCTTTGCAACTATATCACAACATATTCCCGTCAGTAGTCCTAGAACAGCTCCAGCTTGTTCTGCCGCGCCTCCGAGAGCGAGGCTATCCTCTCCTGCTCCTCGTGGTACTCTCGGCGCAAGCGGTCGTAGCGTTCTTCCAACTCGGCCACGAACTTGGGGCATTCCTTCTCGTTGAGGAAGCGGGCGCAGATGCCGGCGTTCAGCGAGGCGTCCTTCACCCAGATGACGGGGCCGTCGTATTCCGGGGCAATCTTCAGAGCCACATGCAGCTCGCTCGTGGTGGCACCTCCCACCATGATGGGGATGCGCAGGCCGGCCTTCTGCATCTCGCGCGCCGTATGTACCATCTCCTCCAGCGAGGGGGTGATGAGGCCGCTCAGACCCACAGCGTCCACCTTCTCCTCGATGGCCTTCTGCACAATCTGCTCCGCTGGCACCATCACGCCCAGGTCGATGATTTCATAGTTGTTGCACGACATCACCACACATACGATGTTCTTGCCGATGTCGTGAACATCGCCCTTCACCGTGGCCATCAGAATCTTGCCGGCCGAAGTGCTTCCGCCCTGCTTTTCCGCCTCGATGTGAGGCTGGAGGATGGAGACGGCGGCCTTCATCGTGCGGGCTGTCTTCACCACCTGGGGCAGAAACATCTCACCCTTGCCAAACAACTCGCCCACGAGGTTCATGCCGTCCATCAGCGGGCCCTCTATCACGTTGACAGCGTGGGGGTATTTCCCCAGAGCCTCGTCGATGTCCGCTTGCAAGAATTCCGTGATACCCTTCTGGAGCGCATACTTCAGGCGTACCTCCACGCCCTCCTTACGCCATTCCGGAGCCTCAGGCTTCTTGGGGGGCGCACCTCCAGCCTTGGCGGCAGCCTTGGCAGCATCAGCCTGCGCCTTGATTTCTGCGGCGAGCTCGATGAGGTCGTCGGCTGCGCCCTTGCGGCGGTTCAGCACCACATCCTCTATCAGTTGAAGTTGTTCTTTAGGGATTTTATTGTAATCCATTCTTGCTTTGGCATTTACTATACCAAAGTCCATGCCCACTTTTTGTGCGTGATGGAGAAATACACAGTGGATGGCCTCTCGGATATAAGTGTTGCCACGGAAGGAAAAAGAGAGGTTGCTGACACCGCCGCTTACATGGGCACCTGGCAGGTTCTCGTGAACCCATTGTGTGGCCCGGATGAACTCCACGGCATAGTTGTCGTGCTCCTCCATACCCGTGGCGATGGCAAGCACGTTGGGGTCAAAGATGATGTCGAGCGGATTCATGCCCAGTCCCTCCACGAGCAGCTTGTAGGCGCGCTCCGCTATCTCGATGCGCCGCTCGTAGGTAGTGGCCTGTCCCTTCTCGTCGAAACACATCACCACGACGGCCGCCCCGTAGCGCATCACGTCGCGCGCATGAGAGAGGAACACCTCCTCACCCTCCTTGAGCGAGATACTGTTCACAATGCACTTGCCCTGGCAGCACTTCAGTCCCGCCACGATGACATCCCACTTGGAGGAGTCGATCATCACGGGCACCTTGGCTATCTCCGGCTCGGCCGCAATCATGTTGAGGAAGTTGACCATCTCGGCCTTGGCGTCGAGCAGACCGTCGTCCATGTTTACGTCGACTACAGCCGCCCCGTCGGCCACCTGCTTGCGAGCTATACCGAGGGCCTCCTCATAATTCTTTTCGTTAATCAATCGCAGGAACTTCCTGCTGCCAGCCACGTTACACCGTTCACCTACGTTTACGAATCGGTTGGCATCCATGGGCAAATGCACAGTGTCGTCCACTTGTAGCAAATCCAGCCCCGAAAGCCACATGTAGGCAGGTTTTGCCACCACCCGATGGGGCTTCTTTCCCTGAGCTAGCCGACCATAACGGGCGATAAACTCGGGACTGGTGCCGCAGCATCCACCGATAATGTTGACGATTCCCTCGTCTATAAACTCTGCTATCTGTGGAGCCATGCTCTCGGCCGTCTCATCGTATTCGCCCATCTCGTTGGGCAGTCCGGCGTTGGGATGAGAGCTGATATAATAAGGTGCCACCCGTGCCATGTGCTCGATGAAGGGCTTCATCTGTGGTGCCCCGAAAGCACAGTTCATGCCCACCGAGAAAATCGGGTATGAAGAGAGCGAGGCTAGAAAAGCGTCCACGGTCTGTCCGCTGAGCGTGCGCCCGGCCAGATCGCTCACGGTGAGGCTGACCATGATGGGCAAGTCCACCCCATGCTTCCTCATCACGGCGAGGGCAGCGTCTATCATCGCCTTGCAATTGAGCGTGTCGAAGATGGTCTCGATGAGAATCACGTCGACCCCACCCTCCACAAGTCCGTCCACCTGTTCGCATACATCGTTGAACAACTCGTCGTAGGTTATCTCCCTGGCGGCAGGGTTGCTCACGTCGGGACTCATGGAGCAGGTCTTGTTGGTGGGTCCCACGTCTCCGGCCACATATCGCGGCTTGCCGGGCGTGGAATAGAGATCGGCCTGTATACGAGCCAGTCTGGCTCCCTCATAAGCCATTTCCCGCGCCGAGTCTTCCAGATGGTAGTCGGCCTGCGAGATGCGCTGGCTTGAGAAGGTATTGGCCGAGATAATGTCGGCTCCGGCCTCCAGATAGCGCCGGTATATGTCGGAAATCACGTCGGGGCAAGTGATGTTGAGCATGTCGTTGTTGCCCTTCATCTGTCCCGGCAGGTCGCCGAACCTAGTACCACGGAAATCTTCCTCCGTGAGGTTGTATTTCTGAATCTCTGTGCCCATGGCTCCGTCGAGTATCAGGATTTTCTCCTTGACTATCTCTCTGATGTCTCTCTTCATAGAAACGTCCTTTTTACTTTTTACCTTTTTAGTTTTAGAAGTGCTTGATAGCTCTGTCCATCTCCCTTCTGTCCTCCTTCTCCTTCAGCGTCTGGCGCTTGTCGTATTCCTTCTTGCCCTTGCACAGAGCGATGTCCACCTTGGCCCTACCCTTGTCGTCGATGAACACGAGCGTGGGCACGATGGTGAATCCCGGCTGCTTGCAGTCCTCTTCCAATCGCCGCAGTTCGCGCTTGGTTAGCAGAAGCTTGCGGTCACGCCTGGCCTCGTGGTTGGCGAAGGAGCCGTAGAAATAGGGGGATATGTTCATTCCCTTCACCCACAGTTCGCCCTGGTAGAAATCGCAGTAGCAATCCACGAGCGAGGCCTTTCCACCCCTGATGCTCTTGATTTCCGTTCCTGTGAGCACGATGCCCGCCGTATACGTGTCAACGAAGAAGTACTCGAACGAAGCCTTCTTGTTTCTTATCTGTATGGGGCTCTTCTTCCGGAGCTCCAGTTCTTGCTTGTTCATGTTCTTACACCTTTTTATTATATATACTCATACTACGACCGCAAAACGATCAATATGGTCGTCGATGTAGCAAGCTATCATGCCCGTCCACTGCTCCTCGTTTTCCACGAAGAGGTCATCGTAGTCGTCAAACTCTGGCATCCTCTCGTAGAGTGCCATGAAGTCTTCATCACTCATGTCTCCCTCTATCTCCTCGTGGTGCAGCCGGTAGAGCGCGTGGCTCTTGTTGATCAGCCGGTAGAGGTCGCGCAGTCCCCAGTTTCGGAAAGCCTTGTCCGTAGGGTTGAGCCAGATGAACGGGCCGTATCCGTTGTGTATGAGCTGAATCATCCCTCCGTCCATCATCTCCTCATGCAGGATGTCCCAAGCCAAGAGAGTTATCTGGTCAGCGTTGAGCATGGCCATGTTGTCAGCGTTGAGGTCTCCCCCGATATATTCTCGGATGGCGGCCACAAATGCGGCCACAAACTCGTCCATGCCCGCCCCTGCGGCCTGTCTTAGCACGGAATCCTTGATAGTAACATTGTTCATAATCTTATTCAAATTGCAATTTTCAGTTTGCAAAGATACATCAAAAAGAGGACAAAGCAAAGAAAAAATCTAAATATTAGGTTAAAGAGTTAAAAAGAATACTCATTTCTAGGTATTTTTCCGAGTTTTTTTGTACTTTTGTGGTCGAAAACATTATTTATATATTCATTAAGTATAAATTTTAGCGAATATGATCTATTCTAAAGAAGTTGACAACATGTGCGTTGTCGCCAAGGGTCCAAACCACGGACCAGCTCCAATTCCCGAGGAGGGAAAATGGATTCAGGCAAAAGAGATCAAGGACATCTCTGGTTATACTCACGGTGTGGGTTGGTGTGCTCCTCAGCAGGGTGCTTGCAAGCTTTCCTTGAACATCAAGGACGGCGTTATCCAGGAGGCTCTCGTTGAGACTATCGGTTGTACTGGTATGACCCACTCAGCCGCCATGGCATCTGAGATTCTCCCAGGCAAGACTATTCTCGAGGCTTTGAACACAGACCTCGTTTGCGATGCAATCAACACAGCTATGCGCGAGCTCTTCCTCCAGATTGTTTACGGTCGTAGCCAGAGTGCTTTCTCTGAGGGCGGTCTCGTAATCGGCGCTGGTCTTGAGGACCTTGGTAAAGGTCTTCGTTCACAGACAGGTACTCTCTATGGCACTGTGGCCAAGGGTACTCGCTACCTTGAGTTGACAGAGGGTTACATCACAAAGCAGTTCTTGGATAAGGACAGCCAGGTTTGTGGTTATGAGTATGTTCACCTCGGCAAGATGATGGAGG
>CAVGLH010000104.1:0-7831 GCA_963630065.1 Bacteroides fragilis
TCAGTTCGGCGTAGAGTCCGCCGTCGGCAGCATGGTTGATGTCCTCGAAGAAGATACCATATAAATTAGGTGAAACCTTGACTCCAGGCTTGGAGGCATCCACGTTGATGGTCACTTGTGCGCTGGCTGCCATGGCGGAGGCGAGCACAGTCGAAAGCAAAAACTGTCTTTTCTTGTTCATTGTTTATTCTTAGGTTATTTATTACTTGTTTTTAACTTTACTGCAAAAGTACAAAGAAAGATTCAAGAACAGGTGGATAAAATGCAGAATTAAGTGCAAAAAGGTGGATTTTCTTGCGGAATCCACCTTTTTGGCAGTCTTCTTTACTTGTTGTCATCGGGCAGAGGCCAGTTGGGGGATGGTTTGCGTGCAGCCCGCATCTCCTTGTCGAATTGCTCCACCATCTCGGGGTGTTCCTGGGCGAGGTTGTGGCTCTCCGTAGGGTCTTCCTTGAGGTTATAGAGTTCGAGCGGTGCATTCTTCTTGATGGTAACGCATTTCCAGTCGCCCTTTCTTGCCGCACGCTGCTTGCCGGGAAATTCCCAATAGAGCAGACGGTTGTCGGTGTTCACTTGCTTGCCGTCGGCATAGGTCTGCTTGCCATAGAAGAGTGGCAGGATGTTGATGCCGCTATAGCCTTGCGGCAAAGCTTTCTCCGAACCTGTGAGGGCTGCGAAGGTGGGCATCACGTCGGGGAAGTAGATGATGTTGTCGAGGCTCTGTACGGGAACCTTGTTGGGCTGGTTGACGATGAATGGCACCCGGATGCCTCCCTCGTAGAGCTGTGCCTTGCGGCCTCGGAAGCCGGCGTTGCAATTGAACAGTTTCAATGGGGCTTGCACGGCGGCACCATTGTCCGATGCGAAGATGACGAGTGTGTTCTCACGGAGTTTCAGCTTGTCCAGTACTTTCAGCAATCTGCCGATGGCATCGTCCATATGGGTGACGAGGGAGGCGTATCGCTTGTCGTTCATGTCCCACGACTCGTCATCATACCAGGAGGTGTTGTCGATGATGTATGGCTCGTGAGGCGCATCGAAGGCGAGGTAGAGGAAGAACGGGTTGTGGCGGTTGCGCTTGATGAAGTCGATGGCATCGTCGGTGGAGATGTCGGTGTTGTGGCGCACGTGCTTGTCGTGCTCGTTTGCCTTGATGTGGATGAGTTTGTCGTTGTCGAATCGGTTGTATGGGTAATAATAGGGCGAGTTCGATTCCACGGTGCTGATGAGCCAGCCATGAAACTCGTCGAAACCTCGGTAGATGGGCGAAGCCTTCGGGTCGTAGCCGTCGAGATGCCACTTGTTGACTAGGCAGGTCTTGTAGCCCGCCGTCTTCAGGACGGTGGCGATGGTGGTGTCGGTGGGAAGAATGTTGGCTCTTCTCACGATGGTGGTGTCACCGTTGGGATTGATTTTATACCCCGTGAGCCCTCCTGCAGTACAGGTGTTGTCGCGGATGGTGGTGTTGCCGGTGTTCTTGCCTGTCATCAGGGAGCAGCGGGAGGGCGAGCTGATGCCCGATCCTGCGTAGCTGTTGGTGAAGCGTGTGCCGGTTTCGGCGAGTTTGTCGATATTGGGTGTTTTGATACATTGGCTGCCATAGCACGACAAGTCGCCCAAGCCGAGGTCGTCGGCCAGGATGAAGATGATGTTCGGGCGGTCGGGTGTTGCTTTTTGGTTGTTGTTTGCGTTGGTGGCAGCTTGGCTTGGAAGTGCGGTTGCCAGCAAACTTGTGCAATAGAGTAATTTCTTGTTCATATTCATCTTGATTTTAAACCGGTGCGGTCTGATTCTAATCTTATTTCAGTATCTCTTTTGCTTTTTCAAATGCACGGTCGATGGCATCCTCGGTGTTGAGTCTGAGATTTTGCAGTTCTTCTGTCGTCATCGGGTCGATGAGATAGTCGGGGGTGATGCCCACGCTTTCCAGGAGGTTGCCTTGTGCATCCTTGGTCAACGTGTAGGGCATGTAGAAGTAGAGGTAGCTGGTGACCGCTCCGTTCCATCCGCCGCTGCTTGCCGTATTGTCGGCGGTGAGCATCGACTGTGCGCCATAGCTGTTTCTGCCTATCGCCTTGGCGTGGTCGCCTTGGCTCTTCAGAATGAGCGTAGTGGCTTCCGACATGCTGGCACTTCCGTTGTCTATCAAGATGGCGGTGGGGATGTTGCGCCCCAGACTCTTTGGGGTGACGGTGATTTGCTGTGGCACCCATGGAGTGTAGCTGTAGGGATTGTTGTCTTCCTTCTTCCTCATATAGGCATAGACGGCGGTTTTGCTTACCAGATAATCTGTCAGTAGGCGTGTGTCTTGTACGTATCCGCCGCCATTACCTCGCAGGTCGAGGATGAGCTTTTGGATGTCGCCCCTTTTCAGCGGTTCGAGAAACTTTCGACGGTATGTTTCCACGCTGGTATGCTTTTGGGTAAATGTCAGGTCTGTCCAATAATCATAAAACTCCCGTTCGCGCCACAGATAGTCTGCCCATGCCTGTAAAAACCATTTGCAGAAGTTTGACTCGTCAAGCAGGGGCTTGTATCGGCTGTCTTTCATGAGCAATGTGTAAATTTTGCTGACAGTATTGGTAGGGTCTTTTGTGATGGTCAGTTTCTTGAAGAGGGTAGGGGCTATGTTGTAGGCTTGTTGCACCCATTCGTTCATGCCATAGTAGTTGCCGTCATTGCTGTAGGCAGCCATCTTCTCGCTGGCTAGGGTTGCCGCCTCGGAGTTTAGGTAGCGGTTGCTGGCGGCCAGAAAGTTTTGGGCTAGTTCTTCTGCTGCCTCCCGTCCTTCGGCGCTGGCCAATTCTTGGGCCTTGTTGGCTATTGTTAGTGAGTCGAGGTGGTAGTTGTTCTTGGCGTTGATGGGGAGATAGGATTTCTTGTAGTCATACAGACAGTTGGTATTGAGCAAGAAATTGCTGAAGCCAAGATAGTAGGTGCCGGGCTGACTTTTCAGGAATCCGCCCAGGATGTAGAAACTTGTGCTTTGGATGTCATAGAACAGGGTACTGTCTTGTGCCAGTTGTGCGTGGGTATAGCTGAAATGGTCGCTCAGGGGGAGTCTGTCGGGTCTTTCTGCCAGTGTGCTTCTGAACGTTACTGTTTCCGTGGACGAGTAGGAGAGGGGGAGTGTCACTTTCACGTAGTAGTGCTGGTCGATAATCTTGTCTACGATGGCTTGGAAATACTCCTTGGCCAGGGCATTGTCTGTCTGGATGGCCTCCTGAGTGAAATCCATGCTGTGCTGGAATGTCTTGAGGGAGTCAAACTTGGGTTTGTATTCGTTGTACACTTGTTCCCAGTCGAGAGACGATATGCCAACTTGCTCGTTGAAGCCGCAGTAGCGTTGGTTCATCACGCTCCAGAATACATTGAACAAGTCGCCGTACGACTTGATGTCTGAATTGGTGTAGTTGGCCACCGACTTGCTGTTTGGGTCGATGTCGTTCACACAGCTGGTGAACGACAGAGCGGTCGCGGTAGTAATCAAGAGACAGCCGCAGAAGAACCGCAGTACACCTGTTGTATATTTTATGGAATTTCTCATATTTGATGTTTTTGGGAAAGAGTGTTATAGTTTGTATGCAATTCCTGCCGTGATGACACTGGAGTTGCGGCGCGCCGTCTTGCTGGTGCGCGACTTGTCTTGGTAGATATGCGAGAAACCATACTGGAAGTTATACCCCACATGGGCATCTATGCGTCCGAAGGAATATCCTGCCTTGATACCCAGTTCGCCGCCCAGCATACTGCGGCGCAGATGGTTCTCGTTGGCGCTGAAGTCGTAGGTGGTGTTGTATTTGATGTAGGACCCGTCGCCCTTGTATCCCTCCATGATGTTCATCGGGTAGGTACCCTTGGTTTGCATGGAGGTGAAGTATTCGTAGAATACGCCCACTTGCGGTTTCAGCCATAGTCCCTTCTCGCGGTATGGATTATGGAGCAGGTAATAGCCCACAGTGACGGGGATGCCCACGAAGTTGTTGATATATCGGGTGTTCCAAGCGTCGCCACCTAGGTTCTGATAGAGATAGTCGCGCTGTATGAAGTGGATGCCGGCACCCACTGCCAGGTTGTCCACCACGTTGTATTCGGCTCCGATGGCGGCGGTGAATCCAGGACGAACCTTGTAGGTGACGTTGCTAAGTCCCGACACGTCGGAATCGAGTATGCTACAGCTCACGCCGGCTTCCGCCTCCACCTTCCATTTTGAGGAAGTGGACTGTGCCGGCAGATTGGTGTAAGCGGCGGTAAATGCCAAGAAGAAAAGTATTTTTCTCATATATGCTATTTTTTCCTGTTTTTAATCGTTTGGGGAATTTGATGCTAATAGAGCAGCATCAATCCTGCGAAAGCCGAATAGAGAATCATTCTTATCGGATTGATGTGCACTACTTTCACGCCGATGAAGGTGGCGAGGAACAAGGCGATGGAGATGTAGAAATGCCAGGGATTCTCGGGGGTAGAGAAGTTCTCGCCGTTCATCATCAGCAGGGCGGCGGCAGCCACCAACCCCACGATGCAGGGGCGGAGACCGATGAAGATGCTCTGCACTACCGATGTGTTCATATACTTATAGAGTATCTTGCTGATGAGTATCATCAAGACGAGGGAGGGGAGTACGAGGGCGAAAGTTGCCATGGCACTGCCCAGCACAGCCATCACGCCGCTCATGCCGGCATTGTGTACGGCAGTGTAGCCGCAATACGTGGCGCAGTTGATACCGATGGGACCGGGAGTCATCTGTGAGATGGCGATAACATCGGTAAACTCTTGCATCGTCATCCAATGATACTGCGTCACCACTTGTCCCTGGATGAGTGACACCATCGAGTAGCCACCTCCGAAGCCGAAGATGCCTATCTGAATGAATACGATGAAAAGCTGAAGAAAAATCATTGTCTTTATTACTCCGTTGGTTGAATGAATTGTCCGTAGATGTAGCCGCCCACGGCTGCTGCGATGATTACCCAGATGGGGTTGACACCCATCAGCCATATCAGGAGGGCGGAGAGGATGGGAATCCAACAGTTGACGAGTGAGATATGTGCGCTCTTGGCCAATGAGAAGGTGGGGACGGCGATGAGTGCCACGACGGCAGGACGGATGCCGGCGAAGAGGGCTGCCACCACCTTGTTGTTTTCAAACTGATGGAAGAACATGGCGATTGCCAATATAATAAGGAAGGAGGGCAACGAGGCTCCGAGGGTACAGACGATGGCTCCCGGCACCTTTGCCAACTTATAGCCTATCATAGAACTCATGTTGATGGCCAAGGCTCCCGGACAGGTCTGGGTCACGGCGATGGCATCCACGAACTCGTCCCTCGTCATCCACTTGTGCTTGGTTACAACTTCCTGTTCTATAATAGGAATCATGGCATAGCCACCACCAAAGGTGACTATGCCAATCTTCATAAACGTATTGAATAATGTAAGATAACTTACGCTATTATTCATTTTTTACCTTTTTACTTTTTTACCTTTTTACTTTTTCAAAGCTCTTTCCTCAATCCACTGACGTGCATTGACAAATGCCTCAATCCAAGGTGTCACCTCGTCGTTCTTGCGGTCGGCGGGATACCAGGCGTTCTGCCATGGGAAGATGGCACGCTCCAAGTGGGGCATCATGGCAAGGTGGCGACCGTCGGCTGAGCAGATACCTGCCACGTTGTAGTCACTGCCGTTAGGATTGCCCGGATACTCGGCGTAGTTGTACTTGGCGATGATGTTGTAGTGATCCTCTGGCTCGGGGAGGTAGAAACGACCCTCGCCGTGGGCTACCCAGATACCAAGTTTGTCACCGCTCAGGCTGCCGAACATCACACTGTCGTTCTGTGGGATGGTCAGTCCGAGGAAGCTGCTCTCAAACTTCTTGCTGTTGTTGTGGCAGAGGTGTGAGCGATGCTTGTGCTCGGGGTTGATGAGGTTCAGCTCCACCATCAACTGGCAACCGTTGCAGATACCGAGCGAGAGGGTGTCCTCACGGGCATAGAACTTGTCGAGGGCTTCCTTCGCCTTGGGGTTGTAGAGGAATGCACCAGCCCAACCCTTGGCAGAACCCAGCACGTCGGAGTTGGAGAAACCACCGCAGAACACGATGAAGTTGACATCCTCCAAGGTCTCACGACCCGAAATCAAGTCGGTCATCATCACGTCCTTCACGTCGAAGCCTGCGAGATACATGGAGTAAGCCATCTCGCGCTCACCGTTGGTACCCTTCTCACGGATGATGGCTGCCTTGATGCCGGACGGCTTGCGGCGGTTGGCGTCGAGACCATAGCTTGCCAGTGTGCCCTTGAAGCTATAGCCAAACTTCATCTCGATAGGTTGCTTCTTATAATTGGTGAAGCGCTTCTTCGCCATACCGTTCATGCTCTGCTTGCGGTCGAGGAGATAAGAAGTCTTATACCAGCAATCGCGCAGGGCGTTGATGTCGAACTCATGCTCGAAACCTTCCTTCTTCACGATGATCTTGCGAAGCTCGGGAGCAGGATAACCTATCTTGGCGTAGCCGATGCCTTCCTCGTCGAGGAATGCCTTGAGCTCAGCCTTGTGATCGTCGCTCACCTGGATGACAACACCTGGGTTCTCTGCGAACAAGGTCTTGATGATGTCCTCGTCGGCGATGTCGTGGAGGTTGATCTTCATACCGCCCTCTACGTTGGCGAATGTCATCTCCAGGAGGGTAGTAATCAAACCACCGGCACTGATGTCGTGACCAGCCATCACCCAACCGCGGTTGATGAGTTCCTGTACGGCGTTGAAGCAGTCTACGAAGTACTCGGGATTCTTCACGGTAGGAACGTCGCTGCCCACCTTGCCCAGGCTCTGAGCGAAGGCAGAACCGCCGAGACGCTGCTCGTCGAAGCTGAAGTCGATATGATAGAGGCTGGAGTTCTTGTCGTTGACGAGAACAGGGCTTACCACCTTCTTCACGTCAGACACCTCGCCGCCTGCACTCACGATAACGGTACCCGGGGCGATAATCTTCTCGCCGTTGGGATATTGCTGGGTCAGGGAGAGGGAGTCCTTACCTGTAGGAACGTTCACGTGGATGGCGCAGCAGAAGTCAGACAAAGCCTTCACGCCCTCATAGAGACGGGCATCCTCACCCTTCTGGCTACGGCAAGGCCACATCCAGTTAGCGGAGAGACTCAAGCTGTCCATACCCTCTGCCAAAGGTGCCCAAACGATGTTGGTCAACGACTCGGCAACGGAAAGAACTGAACCTGCCTTAGGGTCTGCAAGACCAGCCTGAGGCGCATGACCGAGGGCTGTAGCGATACCCTTCTCGCCACGATAGTCGAGTGCTACGACACCGCAGTCGGAGAGTGGCAGCTGAATCTGACCCTGTCCCTGCTGACGGGCAATCTTACCTGTCACAGAGCGGTCCACCTTGTTGGTCAACCAGTCCTTGCAAGCCACTGCCTCCATCTGGAGCACACGCTGCAAGTACTCGTCAATCTTATCTGCCGAATAAGTCACATCCTCATATTTGCGCTCCACGGTCTCATCCACCATCACGGTCTTAGGTGTATGACCGAACATCTGAGCCACGTCGAGGTCGAATGGTTTCACGCCGTCAGCCTGCTTGAAGCTGAAGTGAGCGTCGCCAGTGGTCTCGCCCACCACGTACATCGGAGCACGTTCACGGTCGGCAATCTTCTGAACCTCACTGATATATTTCTCGTCGATGAGCAACCCCATGCGCTCCTGGCTCTCGTTGGCGATGATTTCCTTCGCGCTCAAGGTCTTGTCGCCGATAGGCAACTTGGCCATGTCGATTTCGCCACCGCACTCCTCTACCAACTCGGAGAGACAGTTCAGGT